>NZ_JAGGQY010000042.1:0-18138 GCF_018613105.1 Bacillus sp. ISL-77 | reverse complement strand
TGCGGACAGATATAACAATCGTAGTATTCATCATAAATATACTCATGTTTTTTCATATAACCGTCCTTCGTACGCGGGCGTGTATATGGTAAAGCAGGAGTCATATCATTTTCAATTACGAATTGAGCAATAGCAGGTGTTTTGTATCCAGCATCAGCAGCAACAGCTTCAGGTTTCCCGTGTTTTTTAATGACCTTCTCAAGTAGTGGCTCGAAAATGACGCTATCATGGATATTCCCCGGGGTTACAATTGCACCCAAAACAAAACCATTTCGATCCGAAGCCGCATGAAATGAGTATGCGAACTGTTTCGTTCGCTCATCCTTTACGTAATAACCACTCTCAGGATCAGTAGTACTTTCTTTGATTTCTTTCAGTTCTTCTTTATCAAATTTATCTGGAGGAAATGGTTTCTTTCCATGGTCTTCACGGTCACCATTGATTTCATCTTGAAGACGTGATTGGTACGCTTTCGTTTCTTTACGTACCACTTTCTTCTCAAATTTACGCTTATTCGCACTCGCTTTTACATGAGTCGAATCAATAAATACGTGCTCGCCACTTACCAACTTCTTGTCTGCGGCTTCCTTCAAAATACGATAGAAAAGTTCAAATAAATCTGTATCCTTGAATCGTCGTTCGTAATTTTTCCCGAAAGTTGAGAAGTGAGGTACTTTATCATGAAATCCAAATCCTAAAAACCAACGGTAAGCTAGATTTGTATCAATCTCTTCTATAGTTTTGCGCATGGAGCGAATACCGAAGGTATATTGGATAAAAGCCATCTTAATTAATACCACAGGATCAATACTTGGACGACCACGTTCGGTAGAGTACATTTCTTGAACAAGTGAATATATAAATGAAAAATCGATAGCAGTTTCCATTTTACGAACCAAATGATTCGCAGGTACAAGCTGGTCTAAAGTAATCATTTCTAATTGGTCCCGATTTATCTGTGTATTTTTCGTTAGCATTTCATCACCTCATGAATATCTCAGTAAGTTACTAAGTAAACCACCATCTAAAATGTAGGATTTGTTACGGTCTTTTGATTTCCAAATAACCGGACGGAAGAAAAATGGCATAGAGGCACTCATCATAACGGCAGTTGAAACTTTTAAATCAGCTGGCGTCATCCTATAGCGATTCAAATCATCTGGAAAAATAAGCATTTGGCCATTCGAAACGTCAGAAGCAATAATCTTCAACTTTCCATCTGGAAAATCAGCAAATGTCTTAATGCCTTTTTCTGAAAGAATTGAATCCACCCATGTTTCCAAATAATCGTTTTTATAAATTCCAAGATGAATCATAAGTTCTAAAAAGATGCCGATAATGGGAATTTGATTCATGAACGTCTTACCTCGAAGCTTTGAAAAATCGAGTTCACTCAGACGATCTCTAATTTCATAGCTTTTGCAGCCGCTTGCCAAAAGAGCAGCTATTAATGCTCCCGCGGATGTTCCAGCCAATCTTTCCCATTCTACTTTTTCCTCTTCCATTGCTCGAATCGCTCCAATAAAAGCAATTCCCCTAGCCCCACCACCGCATGATAAGAGTTATTAATTATTAAACTGCTAGTATAGTTCACTAACAATAATTTAGAATAGATTGATTTTTAGATGATCAAGTAGCGACAGCAAATCTTCAACAGGGTTGACATCTTCTAAAGGGGACGGTGATTTCCCGGTCCCACGTCCATCAAAAGCAACGACCTTGTAGTGTTTTGCTAAAAGAGATGCGACAATTGTCCAGTTTCGTACATCAGCACCACTAGTGAGGAGAACCACAGGATGACCATTACCATTAACTTCGTATTGCAAATCCATTGACATCCCTCCACCCTTTACAATTTAATATTATTTTTCTGGCTTAACTTAAAATTTAAGAAGCACCTTTTAATTACCTTCTTTAATTCTAGAATATGGACCTTTACATAAATCGAGTAGGAGAGGGTTACTAACCCCCGACCTCTCACACCACTAATCGAATATGAATTTATTCTTATAAAGTTAAAATCTTTGTAAATATTGAAATAAATTGCTGTCGAAACTTGAATATTGGTATTCTTTGAAAAAGAAAGCGCTTTCTTATATAATTAAATCAGACGAATGTAATAAGTTTCCATCATTAGATTTAGCAAAGGCAGGCCAGTACATTAAAATTAAATTAATTACCGTACAGCAGATCCATAGAAATATTAATTAAGGGGAGAGAAAATTGAAAAAAAGTCAAATTCTGTTCAGTGAATTTGTTAAGGAAGATAGATTTGCACTTAATGAGTATCTAATAAGTTTATTTAATCAAATTAGAGAATACTTTCCAATACAATGCACATCAGAACAGCAAGAAAATGGAATAAAAAATTAGTAAAATGCTCCTTCATTAAGGAGAGAATTTATTTTTAAAACAGGCATAACGATGTTATGCCTGTTTTCTGTGTATTTAGCAAGTAAAAATGCTGTTTATGTTTATGGCTGTATGTTTTATGAATATAAAAAAGACAAAATACCTCATAAGGTATTCTAATATTATCAAGGTTATTATTCCTAAAGGGCCCGCTGGCGATTTAACTAAGAATCAAATCGAGTAGAGGGAAAATAAGTTGATTATTTTCGCCCCTCTCACACCACCGTACATACGGTTCCGTATACGGCGGTTCAATTTATATTACAGTGTGTACTTTTAGATAATGCTCTAAAGCGGAGGGAAGTCCCCTCTGCTTTAGTCTTTTGTTTGAGATTGCTCTTTGGACAACTTTTGATAGTCCAATGAACCGGTAACCTCTTCGACAGAAGGTTAATCCTTTCGCTTCTTCCTCAGGAATCCCTAATTGAATAAGCGATTTTATTTGTTTCTTTGGTACCTTCCATTGCTTCCAGATGATGACTCTAATTCTGGAGCGAAGCTTCTTATCTATCTCACTCATTGCTTTTTTCATATTCGAGATTCTAAAGTAATTAACCCACCCAAGTATGACTTGTCTCAGTTTTAAAATTCGGAAGTCTAGCGGAACACTCCAGTTTCGCTTTGTTAATTTTCGAAGCTTCCTTTGAAACTTCTGTATTGACATGGGATGGGGTTTTACTTGATACCTCTTGTTTTTAGTATCGTAATAATACCCAAATCCTAAGAATTTTAAATCTTTTGGGCGAGAGATTTTGCTCTTCTCCACATTGACTATTAATCCTAGTTTTTCTTCTATAAATCTCACGATTGATTTCATCACTCTGTTTGCTGCTGTCTCACTCTTTACAAAGATGAGAGCGTCATCAGCGTATCTCACGAACCGTAGTCCTCTTTTCTCTAGTTCCTTATCGAGTTCATTTAACATAATATTACTCAATAATGGGCTGAGGTTTCCTCCTTGCGGAGTCCCGACTGGTGTTTCTTCATATTTCCCTTTCACCATGACTCCACTGACTAAGTATTTTCTGATTAACGAGATGACATCACCATCATCTATTGTGTTGGCAATAATTCGCATGAGTTTATCGTGATGGACTGTATCGAAGAATCTTTCGAGGTCAATGTCTACCACCCAATCGTGTCCATCATTCAGAAATTCCAAGCTTTTTATAATAGCCATCTCACAACTTCTTTTTGGTCTAAAGCCGTAACTGAATTCACTGAATTGCTTTTCAAATATCGGACTGAGAACTTGATGAATGGCTTGTTGAACTACTCTATCCACTACTGTTGGTATTCCCAACTTGCGCATCTTGCCATTTTCTTTTGGGATTTCCACTCTTAAGGCAGCTTGTGGTTGGTATTTTCTTGTTCTGATGCGCTGACGTAGCTCATCCTTGTTCTCTCTCAGATATTGCTTTAGTTCTTCGACTGTTACTCCATCGACCCCACTCGCACCTTTATTTTTATAGACACGCAGGTAGGCTTCGTTCATATTTTGATTACTTAGAATCTGTTCTTAAAGTTCCACACTCGTTTCTCCTTTCCTCTCACGTAGTAAGTGATAGCTCCATTTTGGTTAGCCTTTGAGATACGCTCATACTTTCACCATTAATACATTCGGAGTACGTCACTTACGCATTCGTGGTGTTGAAACACTATAAATTGTTCAGCCCTTCATGAACTAATTTCACTACTATGGCTTCTGCTGACTTCTTGCGGCTAACCTTTTTCGACTGTACTTCCGTACATCCGCAAGACCTCCCAGGGTAAGACAACTATCTTTCCTCTTTTACTCGCCTGATTTACTCTACAAAGTTACGCACATCTTTTGGACTTTGACTTGTATTTGAGTCTCATCCCTTTATAAAGCCTTAGTATCAGATTTCTGTTCGTCGAGCCAAAATTTTATTCCACGCTTCCTCCAGCCCTTACCTCACGGTAAGTACCTTGCGCTTCCTTAGTGGTTGGTCGATGTGTACCCCCACAGTGGACTTTCACCACCTAGATAGTTGCCATGCCTGGCACACAACAAAAAGCACCCATATCATGAGCGCTTCTTCCAAATCACAATGTTTTTCATCTTTCCTTAATAATTAAGGAGCAAATTTTGTAGTTTAATACAATTATCTGACAATTAGTCAGTAGCGCAAATTAGGTGGGTAGTTGTACATAAAAGAAAAGATAATTTCGTTTAAATGCAAATCTCCAACACACTGAAAATCCGGAAATTATAAGTTTTTTAAAATGCTGCTTGCATTGTTTTTATAACGTAGACCTGCCTGAACATATCGATCAACCATTTCCCTAGTTTTATGACCTGTTTGTTTCATAATAGCTATTTCTGTCATTCCCATCATTGCTACGCTTGTTGATAATCCACTTCTTAAACTATGTGCTGCAAAGTCGTTTGCATCCATCCCAAGTTCTCCGATATATTTCTTTATAATGAGCTACGGATTTATCACTTAACCTTTCCTTGATACTTCCATGCCGATCAATTGAACGAAACAACGCTCCAGTAGTGATTTTACTTATTTGTGCAGGAGTAAGTTCATTTATTCGAAATTAGATTACGCTCTTTTATGAGCTCTAAAATTTTGATTAACTACATTTTCACGAATCAAGAAACGTGATAAGCCAAAGGTTGTAACTAGAGCAAACATAACTCCTAAAGCTCCAAACCAAGTGATCGATGATACTGATAATTGCCCAACTACTAGCCCTCCTAGACCTGCCCCAACTGCGAATCCTAATTGCATCATTGACTGATTCAGACCTAGTAAGACATCAGAAGATTCTGGATGAATTGTTGCTAAATTATATTGTTGTGTAGCCCCTGAAGACCACCCTGCAAATGACCAAATGATAAGAATCATAAAAACTGCGATTAAAGAACTTGATGCGAATGAAAGCAAGATCATCGAAATGATATTAAGTACTAATCCTCTTTTTAAGGTAGTCACTATACCCCATCTATCTGCACTGAAGCCTCCGAATTTAGATCCAAATAAGCTAGCGATTCCAAGAGCAAGTAAAGCTATACTTAAAAGGTGATCACTCATTCCAACAGTATTGATAAGATAAGGAGATAAATAAGTAAATACAACTCCATAACCTGCCATTAAGAAGAACGTTATTGATAAACCTAGTGTAATCTTAGGTTTTTTCAACATTACAATTTGTTTAGTTAAAGGAATGGGTTCATCCCCCATTATTCGTGGGATTGAATGTAAAATGATAAATATTGCAATAAACACTAATAGAGCAACACCAAGAAAGACAAATTTCCACCCATAAGCAGATGTAATAAATCTACCAATAGGTACACCTATTATTAACGAAGTTGTAAATCCCATAACAACAGTTGCAATTGAACTCGCTTTTTTATCTGCAGGTGCAATTTTTGCTGCTAAACTTAAAACAGTAACAACTGCTACCCCTGTACTTAAAGCCATAATAATTCGAGCAATCATAAACAAGCCATAACCAGGCATGATTACTGAGAGTATATTCCCTAGTATAAAGAAACTCAAAGAATAAATAAGTAACCTACGTCTTTCCATTTTAGCCAATAATGCCATTAGAATAGGTGTACCTATGGCATAAGCTAGCGAATAAACGGTAATAAGCTGACCAGCAGCTTCAATAGAAATGCTTAAAGCATCTGCCATTTTATCTAAAATACCTGTAATGATATATTGGGATGTACCGACTAAAAAACTAATCATTGCTAAAATATAAATCTTCCCGTTATTTGACATGTATAATTTCCCTCTCCATTTTTTTACATTAATTTAATATTTCTATAAATACAGAAATACCAAATTGATAAAAAGAAGCTCAATCAAAAGCTTCCTTTATTTTTCCATTTTCATATGGATTCACTATTTATACTAAAATATTTAGATGTTTCTTTGCATCGTATTCTTCTAATTCTTCACCATTTTTCAAACGATGAAGAAAGTTCGGATTTGAAATTAATGGACGTCCAAATGCTGCAACGTCAATTGTCCCTTCTTCTAAAGCTTGTTCAGCCATTTCTGGATCTAGACTGCCAACCCCAACAATCACTCCATCCCAATATTTGCGTACTAATTGATGCATTGTTTTTCCATCAGCAAGTACTCTATTAAATTGCATGATTGATGGATGTAGTAAAGTAGCGCCAACTTCATTAAATGCTTCAACAAATGTACGAATGACCGTTTTTGGATCTTCCCACATATAGTTTGGAACATCAGCTTTATGAGCAGAAAATCGAATCATCGTTCTCTCAGTACCAATGGCATCTATAACTGCTCTTATTACTTCTTTCATGAATGTTAATCTTAGTGCTAGAATACCTCCATATTGATCAGTGCGATGATTCGTTATGTCTGAATTAAATTGATCGATTAAATATCCGTGTGCAGCATGAATTTCTACCCCATCAAATCCAGCTTCGATTGCATTTTTTGCCGCCTGCGCATATTGACTTACAACTTCCCTTATATCCGCAATTGTCATCTCTTCAGGGATATCATATGGCTTACGAAAACGAGATACTAATCCTTCAGCAGGAATGGCCGATGGGGCTTGCGGTGGCAAGTTTCCTGCAAGTTCATGATGTGATAAGCGTCCTACATGCCAAATTTGTGCAATTATCGTACCGCCTTCTTTATGCACAGCATCCGTTACTTTTTTCCACCCTTTAATTTGTTCCTCGGAATAAATTCCAGGAATTCCAGGATAGCCTTTTCCTCTAGGACTAATTACTGTTCCTTCTGAAATAATTAATCCGATTCCGTCAGCAGCACGTTTTCGATAATATTCCACCACATCATCTCCAACTACGCCAGTTTGATCATCAGCAAAACATCTTGTTAAAGGAGCCATCGCCGTACGAGAGCGTAAATTCCATGCTCCCATTTTTATAGGTTCAAAAAGTTTACTTTCTAAACCATTTTTCAGATTCCCATTATGATCTTTGCTTAGTTGACTCATATGATTTTCCCCCATTCAATTCTATTATTCTGTATTTCTATAAATACTGAAATAAAGATTAAAAATATTCCGCTTTCTGTTTAAAGTAAAGCGGGAGCGTATTGTTCAAGGACTTCTCGTTGTAAACTATAATATCGGAAGGTACCCTCTTTGCGAACGGAAAGCAATCCGCAATCGAGTAATGGTTTTAAATGATGTGTCAAAGTTGAATTGGCCGACACTTTTATTTGATTTTTCATTTCATGGCAAGCTAATTCCGGTTGTTTTGCTAAAACTTTAACAATTTGTAAACGTGTTGTTTCACCCAGTGCCTTATAGACTTTTACTGCAATATCATCATTCACCAAGGATGACCCCCTTCCAATAAATATAAATACTTATTTCAGTATTTATAGAAATATTGTATTTAAATAAAAATCCCATGTCAAGAAAAAGAATTTTTTTGGTTGACCACTTAAAATTCTTGAATTAGTGCCCCTTTGTTTTATGTATATATTTGAGTAAACATTTAATGAACCCCTCATCCAACCGGAAAGTTCCCTACAAAGGATACTTAACGAGTGAAGGTGTTGGTTACTTTTTTTCCTTGAAAGGTAGATTTATCATTTTAAAGACTTAGAATGAATTACATCTTTTTTTGAAATTAGGTTACATCAAACAAATTGATAATAATGCTAATGTTAATATTAAAATTAATTTATTAATTACTAAAAGGCCCCTCAGGAAATGAAGGGCTGTTAATTATTATTCTAGATTAGTTGACCTTCTTTTCACCATTCCGCTTTTTTCTAATTCCGTACCACCCTACACCGTTAACAACAAGAAGCCGAAAAATGCTTCTCTTCTTAATCAAAAACTAAAACCAAAATCAAATTGGGTATGGAGCATTGACAGTTTCGTTCATATCAGTACATTTCTTCACAAACTTGCTCATAATTATATGAAAGGATGAAGCCATTTTGACTTCATCCTCATTATAACTGTCAAACATTCAACATACCATCTTAAGGCTGAACATTTATCGTAATCGTCGGTATCGGGTTTTCAAAAGGTAGAGAAACGACTTTATCATCCGTAATCAACAAAAAGTGTACTTCTCCACCTTGATCAAACGTATAAGAGTTTCCTTTCCACAGACGGTCAGAATTCGATGTATTCAAGGGAGCACCATTATTCCATGCATCCGAATAAATGCCGATAATTCCCGTTCGAAGGCAGCTCTGTGCCCCTTTAGTGGTAGGATATAAATATTATTTGTATATTGTAAAAAAGAACAGCGAAAATCCGCTGTTCTACTTAAACAAATTAAATGCCATTTTTGTGTTGGATTCAAATAAATCCGTAAATCCTTTTTGTGCAGTTTTAAATTGATTTAAAGCCTCATCACGAATCTTTTTTTGCTGTTCGAAATGATTTTTATATGTTTGTTGGAACTGCTCTTGTGACTGATTTAATAAATTTAAACTTTCTTTGTATGGAGTAGAGGTTAACTGTTGAACACGGTTATTTATTTCATCTAGTTGAGCATTCCACTTTTCGAAAGTTTGGCTTGCTTGTTCACCGGAAACTGTTTCAACATTTTTATTTACATAATCGCGAACTTCTTCAATTAATTTTTTCTGTTGTTCCTGGATAAAGTCCATGCCGCCTGCAATTTTCTCCAATGATTCTTTTTGTGTTGTAAATGCTTGAAGCAAAAGATTTTCTATTTCTTCCTGAGAAGCGGTCACCTTGTCCAAACTGTTTGTCCAAATGTTTAATAGGGATTCACCAAAATTAGTAATGAACTCATTGTTTAATTCCATGATAAAAAACCTCCTAATTAATATATAACCATATATGTAAATTACACCTATATGATAAGCTTGTCAAATAAATATTATTTAAAGTATTTCTTTTTTATTCATTTTGGCAGACTAGATATCCTTGTTAATTATGCAGGGATTACAAGAGACAGGGCCAGTTCCCTACGGCTATTATAGTTTATGACCACAGTAGAAGAGATTACCACTGCTGCCAATAACAAAGAAGCGACAAAGATCACCGCGGCTGTCCCAACTATTCGATTGCCATTACGGTTTTAAAAAAAGGAATGATGGGTGCAATCATGAAAAATAATAAATACTCTTACCAAAAAAACAGCAGCCAACACTTTTGGAACTAATGCCAACCAATAAGAAACAGACAGGTTTATAAAGGCAATGTACCATAATGTAATAAAGGGCTTTTCGATTACGAAAGTGCATAATGCCAACAACTCAGTATGTTATTTTTTATAATGTAAAATAAAAGCCGATTTTTTTGGCATTTCAAATATAATGAACCATATTCAGATTTTGAATATGATATTTCTTTAAGAGAATCCTATGTATAGTCGGATAATATAAAAAAAGAGGTTAATCACATGAGTGAAAAAGGTTTTGAGAATTATAGTTTCAGCACGGAAATAAAAAGAGCACTTACTGGCAAAATACAAAACTCCCACAGATGTTCAGAACTAAGTTATACCACTATTTTAAGGCTAGTCTCTACCTTTAAAGAAAACAAAAATAAATTTAAGCATTTTCTCTAAAGGGATCAAATGGTTTTTTCTAGGTTCATTATATAGTTTACATTTCATTAAATAATAATTTAAAAACAATGAGGATATTGAAAATAAAAATAAGGATAATTAATACAATATCAAACATAACAAGAATATCATATACATATATGTTGATGAAATCATATTAAACAATGTTATTGTTGAAATAGCTTTACCAGATGGCATTCTGTGCCCACTATAATTTACAGCGCTTAAATATAGATGATTAATAATCTATTAGATTCTTTTATCCCAATGGATTAACCAGAACCATGCATCTAATTTGTTTTTTTCTAATCCACGTTTACATGAAAGTTAATTTTAACCAATAAATATAATTATAACTAAATCATTAAACATTAATCTTTTTATACCAAATCAGATTAAAGTATTAGTTACAAGACATTGTGATGGGAGCAATGAAGAAAAACCTCCATTTCTAGAGGTTTCTCATTCATTAAATATTATAAATAAAATCCTCAGGTATGACCCGTCTTAAGAAATGCTGCGTTCTTTCTTCTTTTGGTCTTGAGAAAATTTCCTTTGGAGAATTCTCTTCTACGATCACACCGCCATCCATAAAGATGACTCGGTTGGCTACATCCTTTGCAAAAGACATTTCATGCGTCACCACTAACATGGTTGTGCCTTCTTTTGCAATATTTTTCATGACGGTTAAGACTTCACCGACTAATTCTGGATCCAGTGCAGACGTTGGTTCATCAAATAAAATAATATCTGGATTTAACGCAATCGCTCTTGCAATGCCAACCCGCTGCTGCTGCCCGCCAGACAGTTCACTAGGGTAGGAATTCAATTTATCTGCCAATCCGACCTTCGCCAAGGCCCGTTGCCCCAGCTCATTGGCTTCTGCTTTCGGAACCTTTCTTCCAATGATAAGACCTTCTGTCACATTCTCTAATACTGTTTTATTCGTAAACAGATTATAATTCTGAAACACAAAAGCAATCTTTTGCCTGATTTGATGTATTTGTTTTTTGTTTGCTGATTTAAGGTTTACATGAATATCCCCAAAAATGGCTTGCCCCTGATCGGCTCGTTCAAGAAAGTTAATGCACCGAAGCAATGTGGTCTTACCAGAGCCACTCGGGCCAAGAATGACAACCACATCACCCCTATCAATCTGTAAATCTACTCCTTTTAAAATCTCATTCTTACCAAAGGACTTGTGGATATTTTTAATCTCTAACATGACTTTGCCTCCAATCATGATCTTAGGCAGCGGCTGCTTTATACTTTCTTAACCGTTTTTCATACAGCTTAAATAAGGTTTCCACTAAGCTGCATAAAATGAGATAGACAAGAAAGATATCGATGTACGCTTCAATAAAATTGTAGCCAACATTGGCTGCCACTTGAGCTTTTAACGTAATCTCTCTCAATGACAAAGCATAACCCAAAGAGGTAGCTTTAATGAGATTGACCGTTGCTGTACAAATATTGGGCAATGCCACCACTAATATTTGTGGAATGAGTATTCTTCTAAACGCTTGCACATTGTTCAACCCAACGGAATATGCTGCTTCCAGCTGCCCCTTACTGACCGTGCTAATAGCAGAACGAAATACTTCTATTAAAATAGCCGTTGTATTCAACGAGAAAACAATAAATGCGTACCAAATCGGATTGATATCGTAGATACTCGTTTTAACATGATACTTCTCGAATATGGGAGCCAATAGTAGAGGAACACTTGTAAAAATAATAAAAATTTGAACAATGACAGGAGTCCCTCTCACAAACGAAACATAGACTCGTGCCAACTGGCTTATCACTGGAATTCGATTAATCCGCGATAAGGCGAGCAAAAATCCTGAAGGCAGAGCAATGAGTAAGGAGACAATCGTAATGAGTAAGGCTATAGGCACTCCAGATAATGCAACAAAAAAGGTTTTTACTAAAAATGGAACATCCAATCCGACCGACATGCTGTCACCCCCTATGTTGTTTTTATAACCAGTTTACCTTTACTAAAAATCTCTTCTAACTTTGAAAAGAACTGTTCAATCAAAATGGATAAAACCCAGTATATAAGAGATAAGGCAAGATAAATTTCTAACGAATGAGAATTATAGTTATTTGAAATAATAAGGCTTGCTTTTCCCATAATATCAACCAAACCAATGGTATACGCTAATGATCCTTCTTTCATTAATTCAAGGAGGCTGTTGCCGAAATTGGGCAATGCGACAACAAATGCTTGCGGCAACACAATTCTCCGAAATGCCTGGGCAGGACTAAGCCCGACACTAACCGCTGCCTCATATTGCCCCCGGTCGATCGCTTCATAGGCCGTTCTCATCACCTCAGACATGATGGCCCCAAATTGTAGCGAAAAGGTAATCACAACATAAATCGAAGTGTGAAGATGATTCAGGTCTGTACCAAAGTTACTGGCTATTGCCGGAAGCCCGTAATACACTAAAAATAAAAGAACAATAGAGGGGGTACACCTTAAAATAGTGGTATACCCATTGGCGATTTTTCTGGCAGCCGTACTCGTTCCGAGTTTCATTACGGCTAAGATAAATCCTAAAATCGTACCGAACAAAACCGATAGACTTGCAACCATAAAGGTTACGTTTAAAAACGAAAGAAGTTGTGGCAATGCTCCCCAAATGTAGGTACTATCAAAATACGTTTGCATATTCCACCTCTTTTTAGATGTTTACCTTTTCACAGTATCCAATAGTTTAAATAAATCAGTATTATAGAACTTAACCATCAGTTTGTTTGTCTTCTTTTCCTCTTTTATTTTCTTGATGGCTTGATCATAGGCATCTGCAAATTCTTGTTCTTTTTTGTTGAATAATGGCCACGTTTTGACAACCGCAAACTCATTATAAACAAGGTCATTTGCTAAATTATGATAAGGACCATCCTTTGCAAGAACTTGCTTTTCATACGTTGCTCCCAAATAAATGCCTCCATCTACACGTCCTTCATTTACCCATTGAACGACATCCACCGAGAATGCATCTCCGGCTTCCAGTTTAACTTTATTGTCTGGATTGGCTTGGTTATATTCATCCACAATGGTATATTGAGCATTACTTGCCGCAATAGGTGCTAACGAAAGCTTAGCTTTAGCAAAGTCTGATAAGTCTTTTATATTTTCGTTTTTCTTTTTTAACAAAATGCCAACGCCGCTGAGTCCGAGGAATTCTTTCGGAAAAATATAACTCTTCGTTCTTTCCTCTGTGAACCAGGCATTTTTTACCCCTACTTGATATTTGCCTTGTTGCACCCCTACCAATAAGTCTTCACTGGATGTTGGCACATATTCGAATTCATATTCTGGCAATGCCTTATCCACTAATTTCATGACTTCAATTTCATATCCGGTTGGTTTGCCCTTTTCATCTAGGTATCCGATTGGTTTACCGCCTTGATCAAACGCTACTTTTACTTTTCTGACTTCTTTCTTAGCAGCTCCCGCATCCGATTTTGCCCCAGTTGTTACCGTTGAGCCGCAGCCTGCGATGAAGGTTACTAAAGCGATTCCTGTAGCGGCGATTTTAAAAAACTTATTCATTTTCATTGTCTTTTCCTCCCTTAGATTCATATTGTTGAATAGCTGTTTGAGCTAATTTTAAAATAGTTAGATCATCCATTGGCGGATTATGCAGGCCTGCCCGGACATCTCGGTAATAACGCTGCAGTGGATTGGTCAGCTGTAAGCTTTTTGCTCCTACTAATCGCATAGCTTTGTCGACCACGGTAATCGCGGAGTTGGTCACAATATGTTTGGCTACAAATGCTTCATTTGTGATATCCCGTTGACGATCCTCATCAATGTAAGCCTCTGCCGTACCATATAGGGCAAATCTTGCTTTGCATAATTCCAAGTCCATCTCGCCTAATAACGCCTGCACGTTCGGCAGCTGACCGATTGGACCCTTAATACTATTGGGCGAATGGGTATTGGCAAATTCGAGTGCATAGTCCCTGGCCGCCTGCGCGATCCCTAAATAGGTGGCAGGAATCAGCAGACCCCAGCCATTCAGTTTAAACCCCGTATGATAACTGGGAATTTCGACTAAGTCCGACTCATCCACTACCACGTTTTCTAATACTAGATCATGGCTGCCGGTACCACGCATCGCGATCACATTCCAATTTTCCTCGATGGTTAGTCCTTCCGCTTCTTTTGGAATCAGCAAAAAGCCTACCGTTCCTTTTTCTTCGATCCAAGCAGAAGTTAAAAAATAATCCAGTTCCGGTGAGCAGGTTGTATAGCTCTTCCGCCCATTAATCACCCATTTGCCAGCTACCCGCTTAGCACTTGTTCCAGGCCGGCCCCCGCGAATGGGACTGCCTGTAGCCATTAAGCTTACTGCTCGGTTAATGATGGCCCCATTGTTCACTTCTTCAGCAAAAAAGGCTAACTTTTCTGGATCCCAATACCGATTTTCAAATAATTCTCCAACGGTCATTAATGTCCATCCAATCGATAACGCGGTGCTGCCAACATAGCTTCCCAGTTTTTCTTGTAAGAGAATGGTATCATATAGAGAAAATCCTCCCCCGCCAAATTCCTCTGGTAAGGTCAATTTTGGTATAACCGATTTTTCTTAACGCCTGGATATTCTCTCTAGGGAAGCTGCCCTCCTTGTCGATTTGCGAGGCTTGTGCTTTAAAGTCCGCTTCTAATGGGTACAGCCGTTCAAGCCACTTACGCTGCTTGCTATTTTTTACAAATAAGTCCTGCATGCTCTTTGCTCCCTCCTAACACTTAATAAAAAAGACTGCTCCCATTTAGAATGGAAGCAGCCTTCAGTTGACTGATAAGCTAAGCTCATAAGTTTATATACATTTTTGGAATATTATGTATCTATTACATTATAATAAGTACATTAATCCAATGTGTCAACTAGGAATTTAAATTTGAATTTGTATTTCCATTAACTAATATACATACTCCAGATTCATATGAATCATCAAGAAGATCTGCACCGTAAAGAGATTTTAAAAATTGTTTTCTATTGGTTGCTGGTATTTGTTTTAAGGAAAATTCACCAAATGAGCCTAAATGACTTGGCAATTAAATTTGATGTTGATAGAAAAACTATTTCTAGAGAAAAAAGTAGACTTAAGGGGTAACGCCCTAAATAGACGAGAATTACGCTTGGGTAAGCAACAAACATAGTAATAATATTACTTATCGTGTGGTTTGGTAAATATTTGTTGGTTCATACTCCCATAAAGGAGGACACCGAATGTTAGAGCTAATCCCATGGATTTAATAATTGGTTCTGACCCAAGCATAAATCCTGAGAATACCGCAATCATAATCAAGCCTGCTGCTGTTACCACGCCACCGCTATCCTTCATCCCAGACAAATTGGCTTTTCTACTATCACCTATATGAGAAAATTCTCGCGCATACGACTGACAAGGAAAACCTCATAATCCATTGCTAATCCTAATAATATTCCGACCACAATGATTGGCAAAAAGTTTAATATAGGCCCTTCGGCAGGAAAACCAAATAAATGGATTAAGTGGCCATCCTGGATCACAAACTCCACAAATCCAAGTGTGGCAGCTAATGAAATGAGAAATCCAAGAACTGCTTTTAATGGAATAAGAATAGACCTAAATACAAGCATTAGTGGAATAAAAGCAAACCCAACAATAAGTGAACAAAACAAAGGTAAAGCATTGCTCAATTTCTGCAAAATGTCTATGTTAACTGCAGTGGAACCAGTTACGTACAACTTGATATTATTTTCTTTCTGAACATTTTTCGTATTTTCTCTAATAGCATTCACGAGTTCCTTCGTTTTTAAATCATTAGGTCCTGTTTTAGGATTAAGTGATATCATATAAACTTTGCCAGAAGGACTTGGGAAGGCTGGATTTACACTTTTAACATTGGCTAAATGGCTTAACTTTGCTCTGATATCCTCTATCGCTTTATTAATTTGTTGATCGTAAATTATTTGAAAATTCAATTAATTGTTTGTATATTAATATTTATATAATTATTTAAAACGTTCAAATACTTACTATAGATGTACTTCTCTTGCTTTTTAACTCTTTAATGGGGAACTAAAATATAAAACAAATATATATTTAATAACAATTTATTTATGGTTAATATTTTCGTAGATAACCTATAATATAAAGTATTAAAATTATTATATGTCATCATATATGTTTAAATATATTTAAATATTATTATTGACATATAATGATAAATGGCAAAAACCTTAACCCTAGACTCTATTCATTTTGAGTAAAACCAGTGATCATCAAGAGTTCTTACAAATATAAACTCTCTCGAATATTCCTTTCCGAGACTTTCAGTTTCTGCAGATCCCTTTTAAAGAGTTTGAGCTTTATTATTTATACAAAAAGTTGTAGACTTACCTATTTACATTATCTTTCTAAAACCTACCTTTTATTGCCTAGAGTTCTAAACTCTTACGCGTTAGTGGAATAAGCAAAAACCCAACAATTCTGTGACACAGGTCTCAAGCAGTTTTGAAGTTTGCTGGCATCTGTTCTTTTAAGTTCCTTGATGTACCCTCAAGTATTGATAAATTGCTTTCTAGTGTTTTTCAATTGGGAGACAATTCCTGTTATAAAAATTAACCAGCTTTCAAAAATTACTGCTCCACAGCAGCCCTATGTATTTGATGCTGGCATTAAAATTGAATAGCCCTTTATTTATTAATGAAAAAAATGATTACTCCATCAAATTAAAAACAAGATTAAAGGCATTTATTTTTATCTACTCATAAAATATTCACATTTATGTAGTAGAATCATTTTTGGGTAAACGAACCAGTACCTAATACAGAGAAATCCAGCCGTAATTGTGCTGGATTTTCTATTTATAATTGGGGTTTTGCCTTAGACCCCTTGCACAACAACAGTTTTGATTTTATTTCAATAACTATTTTCCAAAATAATTGATTTATATAGTCTGAACATTATATGTTGTTTACTATTCCTTAAAAGTTGAGTAAGCTACTTGGTTGAAGTGGGACATCCATCTATCAAAAATCTTTTTTATTGAAAATTCTTTTGAACTGTTAACATTTTCGTCACAAAGATTGTTTAATATATTTTAATGGGAAACATATCTACCCCATATGGAAAATCAAAACATATCAAATTAGTGATAACTGAGGGAGTGGAACAAGAAACAAGGGCTGCAGCAGCAACCCTTGTTCTAATCAAGCATCCGTTAGTTCTACGAAAAATAAATCCATAAAGCGAATGCACCGATTCATACTGGAATAAGTGATAATAAAAGAAGAATTATTTTAGCTAAGATGTAAGATTTACTTGCTATTTGCCAAGCATTAGGAACATTATCGAGCAAGTTGGGGAGGAAGTAATTGTTGTAGATACTTCAAATTATTATCCTTTTAGAGATGATAAAATTGAAGAAATTGATAACGGGATGGTTGAAAGTGTTTGGGTTTCAAATCAATTAGGTAGACCTGTCATCAAAGCCTTCAACAACTTAACAGCCTATACTTTAGAAAATGAAGGAACCCCCGAAGGTACTAGTGAACGCATTGCCATAGCGATTGCTGGTAATGACGTATCACAAAAACAAATAATTATGGATGTAGTAAACCAGCTAGGCTTTGACACAGTAGATGGTGGTTCTTTAAGTGATTCGTGGAGACAACAGCCAGGAACTCCTGCATACTGCACAGAACTAACAAAAGAAGAACTAACAAAAGCATTGAAAAAAGCAAATAAAGAAAAAGCCCCATTCCTACGAGATAAGGTAATAGAGAAGTTTTTAGCTTCTAACCTCAAACCCCTCTCAAATAAAGATATTGTGAATATGAACAGAGAAATATATAATTCATAATACAAAAAGGTGCACTCATTAGAGTGCACCTTTTTGTATATCCATATATCCCCATAAAGTTATGAAGAAATATGTGTGCCACTGTCCTTTTGCCGCCAAACAATCCTGAATATTAGTAATTCTGAGAGCTTTCAAAAGTCCTTCCAATCAGGGCTCAATTTTTTTCAAAAACAGAATCTAAGTATAATTGGATTTAAATCCCTCTTCCACTAACCTGCCCGTTTGTTGAAGAAGAAAAAGAGATGCCGTAGCACCTCCCGTTCTTAAACATAAGCACCCGTTAGCTTAAGAAGGA
>NZ_JAGGQY010000041.1:0-42697 GCF_018613105.1 Bacillus sp. ISL-77 | reverse complement strand
CCTATCTATAGGTACCATATTATTTTAAGTATCTCCTTTTCATTTAATATAAGGTTTTAGATCACATTTTAAACATTTATTTGGAAAATCGCCCCACTAAAACCCAATACAGGAATGCGCTGAAAACAGTAATGAGTGAAAGAACCAATAAAATATTACTATATAAGGAAGCGTCCGAATTATTTAGATATTCAAGGATATTTCCTCTCATTGATGAGTGATCCATCATTGCTACTGTATAGGCTATACCAATGGAAGCAGCTACATTAAGAATCAAATTATAAAATCCGACCGCTGTTCCCGAGTTTTCTTTCGCAATAGTACTAATGCATGAATCAATCATCGGAGCATACATAAACGCAAACGAACTAGAGAATAAAATCATGGAAATTACGAACACAATCACAGAACTTTGTATAAAAAATCCGCCTACCAATAGACTGGTGGTAATACCAGCCATTGCAATAGTGATACATTGCCTGGTTCCTAATACTCTAGCAATTTTTCCAGAAAGTGCCCCAACAGTGGCGGCTAAGACATAAGCCAGGATTAGTAATAACGAAATGGTATCAAGATTCAAATTATAAAGCTTTTCAAGGAGAAACGGAAACAAGAAAATATACGCTAATTGCACTGAGTAAATAACAAAAGCGATTGCTAACAAAGAGAAAAAACGCTTGTTTTGGAAAAATGAAATGCCAATGAAAGCTTTGGAATCCTTGCTGATATAAACTATGAACAAGGCAATTGCGACAATAAACACGAGAAGATAAATATAGTTAAAACCAGTAATATATAACAATAGGGTTGCAGCAATGGCTCCTACTAGAAATAAGCCAATTACATCAACATTACCGCCTTTCAAAGAAACAGGGGAAAAAAAGACTTTTGCCAAACCTTTTTATTATCGAATTTGGGAGATTAATAAACAGTGTACAGGTTTAGAAAGTAAAAGAAGTAATGAAACCTTTGATCATGACCCCATTGAAAAGGCAGAGGAAATTATTAAGGGATATATGAATGGTCCTGATTACACATTTCATTCTGGAAAAGCCGTATATTATCCGACATGGGATAGAATCAATTGCCTCCACTTAAAGATTATAAAGTGCCGGAAGAATACTATTGCACCCTGTTGCATGAAATCGTTCACAGTACCGGACATCAAAGTCGCTTAGCACGCCCAGGCGTCACGACACAAGGTGTGGCTTTTGGGGACGAAGTGTATTCGAAGGAAAGAGGAATTAGTAGCGGAAATGGTTAAACAGACTATAATGAGAAGAGTTTCTTAGTTAAACCAATGTAAATACTTGATAAAAAGGAGATGACCTTATGGGTGGTTGTGGCTGTTTGGTTGACTATGTTTGCTGCGCACTACGAAGAGAATATGCAGTAGCTTATTCAACAATCGGGCGCTTTAATTGAATAAGACAAATAAAAAGTCGATTCCTTTTACGTACAGGAAATCGGCTTTTTTGGGTGGAGTATTTGCTTAGTGTACAAAATTCGCGTTTTGCGGGCGCTATCCCTGTTAAGACTTATGTGACGGATTAGAGCAGCAACCCTGTGATCAAGCCCATTAGGGAAATTGGCGGAATTAACGGAATTAACTAAAGAGAAAAATGTAAAGGTTATTTATTTTGAGGAGCTAACAGTATTTCCTGGTTATTTTGTAACTTTCAAGGCTGATTTCTCTTTTCTGGAAATCAGCCTTCCTTTTTGTAACAATAATTAATCTTTTGATAAATCAAAAAAATAACGATGAATCGCTTGTCTAATTATGCTCGACTTCTCTTTAATCAAGCGAGGTTTATAAAAATGAAAAATGGATCATGCTATTAAGCCTTCTTTTTATTTACTACAAATACTATAATACTCATTAATCATTTCTAGGATAGTAGAATATTCTTCTTCAATATTTTCCTCTTGTTGTGACGGGGTTTTTGTGTCGTCCTTCATAATAATCATCTCCTTTTCATCTCATTTTATACTGTTATATATAACAAACATTATAAGATAATTGTATTATAACAAATTTTGATTATGCGTAGTTTTTGAGGAAAAATTTTTAATATTAACCGATTATTTAAAAAACTTACTGTTTCCAGGAGAGTATAAACAAGCCTTAATCGGTGAAATCAGGAGAGAAACTAGCTGTTGAGGCATTCGGAAATTAAAGTCCCGGAGGAAGGGTAACAGCTTACGAATATGATGCGTCAGGGAATCTGCTAAAAGTAACCGCCCCTGAAGGGAAAATAACTACCTTTTCTTATGATAGCGATCATAAAATTACAGGCATCACAGATGCTCGAAGTGTCAAAACAGCGGTTAGCTATGATACGTTAGACCGTGTAACTAGTATCAGCCATCCGATAACTTCATTAAATACACTTTTGGAAAATAACACATCTGAAACTGTGTTGAAGGTAGGGGAATCTAAATTAGCAGATAAGATTTCGAGCTTATGTACAAGTCGTTCAGAGCGTAAGGAAAGAGAAGAGCAAAGAAGTTGATGGAGGCAGCTAAGCGTAACCCATTTAAGAGTACACTATATCATAGCCATTTGATTAACTTAGAGATGTATATTCAAATGTTTCTCCAATACCAAGAGCATCTATCCAAGTTGGATGAGCGAATAGATGCTTTGGAAGGAGAAATAGAAGAAAATAAGATTATCCAATCGATCCCTGGAATTGGTGAGATCGAGAGGTTTAATCATCCTAAAAAACTGGTTGCCTTCAAACTATGGGTTTTTACAATTGTAAAAAAATAAAGGCACTTTTGATGCCTTCAAAATTCATAACTGGTTGGCAATTAATATATAACAATCTATTCTATGGAAAATAGCAAGTAATTCTTGGGCATTAGCCTTGTAGCTAAAAATAAAGGAGCAAGGCATTGATGAAATCTCAATGTATGTGGAGGGCCAACCTTGCTCTTATTTATTATTTTATTCCATATATTGTAAAAATATTCAATCCGTTGCTAATCAAGACCTTTTGGCTAATGCGTATTAGAACATTATATATAATAGAAGAGAAAGTTTTTTTGACCATAAGTTCGGTTGAATGATTAAAAGTAACTTCAATTAACAATTAAACTAACACATTAATTAGGCGAAAATCCGTTCAAAAAAGTATACAATTACGAACACTTCAAGGATTTCCCTAAAACTCGCATTCTACCGTTTTTCATCATATTCGCAAAAGTATCTGATGCATTTTGCGAATATTCGTATTGTTCACATACTTTTACGAACACTTTCGGTATACTGGAAGCAATTATATATCTGTGATCGAGAGGAGTACGTAAATATGGACAATCGTAAATTCGGATACATTCGTGTTAGCAGTCGAGATCAGAACGAAGCACGTCAGCTGCAATCTATGAAAGAGGTCGGTATAAGTAACAGAGACATATTTATCGATAAACAAAGCGGAAAGGATTTCAATCGGGAACAGTATCAATCGCTTAAACACCATTTACGAACGGGAGACGTTCTATATATTCACTCGTTAGATCGTTTTGGACGTAACAAGGAAGAAATCTTAAACGAATGGACAGATATTACAAAAAAACTAAAAGTGGATATTGTGGTTCTTGATATGCCATTACTAGATACTACAAAGTACCAGGACAGCCTTGGAACGTTTATCTCCGATTTGGTATTACAGATTCTATCATGGTTAGCGGAAGAGGAAAGAGAGCGGATCAAAAAACGTCAACGAGAGGGGATAGACGTTGCCCAACAGAATGGAATAAAATTTGGCAGACCAAAAGCGGAATTAACAAATGCATTCATAACAGTATATAAAGAATGGAAGGCAGAGCGAATCACTGCAACAGAAGCCATGAAAATAGCGGATCTTAAGCGAACAACGTTTTATAAGTTGGTAAGAGAATACGAGGAGCAACAGGCGAACCTATAGACGGTTGAATTTTTTATTCCGTGTATAGTTGCTAAAGTTCATGTTATGTGGGCCACCCTATCACGAACATGGCCCCAATGTAATATCATAATGTGCCTAGTCCAAAGGATATTCTTCCGACATGGTTAATGATGATGGAAGCAGTAATAGTAATAGTAGCAGTATTTCAAGAAGTCGCCATAGTAAAATACTCGTCTGCCATCACCACCATGACAGCTATGACGAACGATTGCAATACGAATGATTGACCGTTTCTAAAGTATAGAGCGGTCTTTCTTATTGAACAGGGGGGCTACCCTATCACGAACAAGGCCCTAATACATAATTGAAATATGCCTAGTGTAATACAAATATCAGGGTGAAATCTCGATACCTTAACGAGATGGAAAGGAGAGATGCTCCTTTTTCCACAACTTCGGAATCAAAAAATTTCAGTATAGTTGAATAAGGAGAATAAATAAAAAGGATTGACATCATGTAAAGTACAAGTTATCATATCGTTAATGAACGAAATGACGATTTGTTGTTATGAATCCATAAGTCGGTTTTTACAAATTTGAGTCGTTTAGAAGGAGGAAGGAGTATAGAGGAATACACTAATAAGAATAGTTTTAATCTAAAATTAGTTAACAATGTTCATAGTTTAAGATACCATATTGCTTTTCGACGATATAGTTACTTTTTCCAAACTAATACATCGTCAATTTTCTATGTGACGAAATGTATATTTTTTTATAGCATCACATCGTTATTTAACTATATAACGATTTGTATTTAGATTTTATTCATGACTGGGAGGGAGAGAGCGATTTAATGAACATCAAAGAATTGCTTATAGGAATACTGTTTACAGTTTTATACGCTTCAGGTGCTGTAGTAATGAAATTTGGCATTCACTCAGCTCCACCATTAACACTATCAACTATTCGATTTATCATTGCAGGAATTTTATTACTTTTCTATCTATATGTGTTTCATAAAGGCAAATATCCGTTACCAAATAGAAAAGAATTTAAGGTTTTATTCTGGTTAGGTTTATTAAACACTTCCATCTTTTTAGGATTCGGTTTACTGGCTCTTAAAACTGTTTCTTCAGGAATATTCAATTTATTTATACCTATAAATCCATTTCTTTTTGCCGTGCTTGCTCTGATATTTATGAAGCAAACTATTCGACTTAGAGAATGGGGAGGGATGGTTGTATCATTTATAGGTTTATTTGTTGCTACCTATCCATCATTATCGGGAAGCCATTCGTCCATAAGCGGGATTTTATTACTTGTTTTTGCAATGATAGCAATGGCTGTTGGAAGTCTAATTTACAAGAAAGTTGATTTACAGCTACCTACCATAGTCGTGAACACCTGGCAAGTAATTATTGGGGGAGGAATCCTACTTATCCCAACGCTTATTTTAGAGTCGGGTGAGTCTATTACAATCGATTTTCACTTTATAGGCTATTTACTTTGGTCCGTTTTTGCTCTTTCTATTTTCAATGTAAACCTTTGGTTTTATCTATTAAAAAAAGATGCTATTAAAGCAAACAATTGGTTAATGCTTAATCCTGTCGCTGGTTATATTTTGGCTGCAATATTTTTAGGAGAAGCAATTACTGTTTATGCAGTTATTGGGACAGTGGTAGTACTTTTGGGGCTGTATATTTCCGTGAATTTTCGTGTGACATCTTCAAGAGACTCTTTTGGACATACCCACGAAATATAACTTAAAGAAAATATGAAAATGAAATTCTTTGAAAGGAGGTGAAATCATGAAAATGGAAAACGAAGTTGAAACTCTCTATCAAAAGATGGTTTCCGGCCAATCTTTAGATATTAACCATAAATTTATTCGACTGATTGATAAAGAGAAATCAGCCATCTATTTTGCTTCTCTTCAACAGGATTTTAGTGATATTAAACGTGTGATTCAAGCATTAAGTGGTAGCTTACTTCTTATGCAATTAGGTGTTAAACAAGATGTAAGTAGAACCTTATCTTCAGCTAATGAGACATTAATTCAAACTAGTAATAGAATTAAAGATTTGGCTGTTCCTAATGGTCTAAAAATACACTTCGATCATTTGATCCAAAGTGTTCAAGCCCTTCAAAGTATTTTTAATCGACAGTCTTTAATAGAAGACATCTATTTTATGAATGACCGTCAATTAGAGGACATTCAACGTTTGTTAGTTGTTGCAAATTCCTATTTAAAAAAATCGTCCTCATTCTCAATGGGATTAGGAATGATATCTCTGGAAACAAGCTGTTTCTGTGGTGCACATTAAATTCAAAATATATACTAAAGGAGTTTATATTAAAATGAAAAATTATTCTATCTGGGTATTAGAGTACTCTCGTGTAGTAAATTATCATAAAAGTGGAGTTGTTTATGGAGCGCACAATGAAGGTTATGTAAAACTACCTTATAGTTATGTGGTTATAAAGGGAAACGGTCATAATATTATGGTCGACGTGGGATATAACCATAAAGATTATGGAAAGGTTCTTGGAGAGAAATTTAACGTAGTCGATTGGCAAAGCCCTTCAGTCGTTCTCAAAGAAGTGGGATTAAAGCCTGAAGATATTGATACAGTAATCATTACTCATGCTCATTTTGATCATTTCGGTAACGTAGAGGATTTTCCAAATGCAACTTTCTATATGCAAGAAAAAGAGTTGTCTAAGTTTATTTGGGCAATGTCACTTCCACATCAATTCCAATACTTGATGTCAGGTATTGACCCTTCGGATATTTTACGAGGAGTTCAACTTGCTAAAGAAGGACGAATGAGACTTTTAGATGGAGATGTTGAAGAATTTCTACCAGGGATAGACATTTTTGCTGCATTTGATACACACACTTACGGTTCTCAGTTTGTTCGAGTAAAACAAGGCGGCTCTGAAGAAGATAGTTGGATTCTGGCTGGAGATAATGCTTACCAATTTGAGAATGTCGAAGGGAAAAACCAAGACGGTATCCTTCTTCCAGTTGGATTGGCAACGGGCAGTCAAACAGAAATGATATTTAGTCTTGATAAAATGTTGTGCTTAGTTGGTAGAGATTCAAAACGTGTCATACCAATCCATGAGCAAGGGATTACGGAAAGATTTCCATCCCGCATTACGGATAAAGATTTATTTATAGTAGAAGTTGATTTGGCAGATGATGAGGTATCAAAAGTAAAATAACACTAGAATAAAAGTTAGAACCATGGAGTAATAAAATGACCAATATTCCATGGTTCAACCTTTTCGAGAATAATATTGCAATACGGTTCATTACATTTCTCTAATCAAGTAATAATAGCTAATGTAGTAACACAATTTAGAATGCTATTGGATACTAAGACATCCTATTCTACATATAGTATAGGATATTTGACATATCGTGAAAGGACGATATAATGAATGTTATGAAACCAGTAGAAATTTTTAAAGCTCTAGGTAATGATACAAGACTGCAAATATTAGTTTGGCTAAAGGAACCGGAAAAGCATTTTTCGCCACAACCCGAGGAAGTGAGTGACTTAAAAAAATCAGGGGTATGTGTAACACAGTTCCATCAGAAATTAAATATTTCCCAATCAACTGCTTCGCAGCATCTTTCAATTCTACATCGAGCTGGACTTGTAAAAACAGAACGCCATGGCAAATTTACCTATTATAAAAGAAATGAAGAAGCTTTTCAGCGAATTAAAGAAATGATTGGGAAGGAAATATAGAAAGAAACTGATCTCTATTAAGGTTAAGATTTCAGTGTTCTTTCTATTTTTTTGTTCTTTCTTTACAGATCTAGCTGCCAATTGGTGGCTTTTCTATGTTATGTGACTAACGGGGCAACATTCCTTTAATAAGAGAACTGGAAAAAGACAAGTTTGTGAAGAAGTGTACTTAAAGTAACTGGCTTTACTTTAATAAACTATGATCGTCAAAAATGGCGGTCATTTTTTTTACTTTAGAATATGTAGTTAAGAATAGGAACGTATATATGATGGATCAGTAACTTAATGGGGCACTGGATGACGAAAGAGGGTTATATTTTATTACCATGTGCCTGATGATGGAAGCCTATGACGTGGAATCCGAAGCCTTGACGCATTACAAAAGATGATATTAATCGGTTCAATTTAGGGTGGTAACTATGACTAATAAATTTAGCAAGTAGGCCGTGCTAAAATCGTCTGAAAACCCATTCGTATCAAGGGTTAGAGGCGTATAGGTCTTAAGAGAAAGTATATGACGTAATAACCTTCGCCTATCGGCTCGGTGATGTAACCAAAGCTTATCAGCTTCAGTAACATCTAAAGATTATATAGATTATGTTCTAATAGAAGACTGCATAAGCAGGATTCAACTGAGCGTTAGCGAGGTTTAGTATTACGACATGACGATTAACGATTATACGTTAAACATAACCATAATAAAATCGTTATTTTACGTATGAGGTGAACCGATGAATACGCTAATAAAAGTAGATAATTGAGTTATTCGTTGTAAACTGTTAATGCAGCTGTGCGGTCCTTTTTACATATTAATGTAATTTATTTAACTCCACAATTTGGTAAGGAGGATGGTAAAATGAGACTAATAGAAAGGCTTATCACTCGCCCTTGAGAGGAGCTTGTTAAATGACTGATTTAACTTTTATTCAAAAGGAGAAGAATTATTGTGTTTGAAGACGTATTCTTATTACTAGCTATCTTTCTCTTATCTATTCTTGCCGTTTATGCTTATCAATCAAAAAAAAGACAAGAAGAGCTCGAAGCATATGAAGCACGTTTAAGTGAAGCTGGCATTAGAGAAATTGACCTAATGGACGGTGTTGAGTTTGAACAATATCGAGGTGTCCTACAGTTACAAAACTCTGTCCTACAGTCATAAAAACCACGTCCTACAGCTAACGAAAAAAAAAACGCAATGTCACGTGATTGTCCCGTATGATTGAACGGAAACAAATACGATAACACAGCGTTTCTTAAAAAGATGTCCCAGAGAGGATTCGAACCTCCGACCTACAGTTTAGGAAACTGTTGCTCTATCCTACTGAGCTACTGAGACAAATAAAATAGGAACGTTATTTATTATAATTTGTTAATTCTAAAAGGTCAATAAAAAGTTGAGATTATTGAATTGGCAGGTCTCTGGCCACTTCGTTTTTTTTCGCAGTCTTTTCACGGAAGATCAACCAGACGATTAGACTAAGCCCAATTAATAGTCCTTCAAGCGATAAAATGTACCATGGATAAGGTCCTAAAACATCTAATAAACTCGCACTGTCAGGTTTATGACTTAAGAACATATAATTTCCGTCTACCAGTTTATTGATCAACATAATAATCGGCATTAACACATTCAAAAAGATACATAATTTTAATACAGACCAAATCGTCGGTCGGTATCCCTTTGCCCATGTAAAATAAAGTGGCACCCAGATCTCCATCAAATGTGTATAAAAGAAATGGAAAAATCGAAAATGCGGGAAATCATAATTTAATGATGGTGTTAATAACGCCTGAGATGCGCCTAATAATGCAGTGAATAATAAAATCTCATAGATTATTTTTTTCTTAGTTAACAATAAAATGACGGTTAATATCAGACTAATACTGCACAATTCTAATGGGATGGCGTGACTGACATCCCAACTTCCATTTAAAAGCATCCAGGTATGATAAGTCGTTTCCATGATGATTAGTGAAATAGCGACCCCGATTTCAGTTCGTCTCCATTCATTAGCCTTCAATTTATCTCTAAACATGAATAGGCAGACTGAAACTAAGAGTAAGATAGAGATAATAACAAAGTGACTTGCAGAAAACATCTCAAAATCAAAGTTTTTGTTACTGCGGCCAAAAACTCCATCCATCTTACCACCACCCCTGTAGACAATAATCAAAACAATTATCAATTGTAAATTAATGCTAGTTTTACCTTAATAATTATATTCGATGGGATTTGCTTTTACTCCTCTTAAGAAATTTTAATTATTTCCTTTTTGATTATGATTAGGTTTTTTCTTCCTAATAAAGTCTTCTCGAATTATGGTATAATAATTTGTCGAAGAAAATCGAAAGTCTTTATTTAGTGGAGGTCATTATGGCTGCATATACGCCGATGATACAGCAATACTTAACAGTTAAGGCAGATTACCAAGATGCCTTTTTATTTTTTCGTTTAGGCGATTTTTATGAAATGTTTTTTGACGATGCGATTAAAGCTTCGCAAGAATTAGAAATAACTTTAACGAGCAGACAAGGTGGCACGGATGACCGAATTCCGATGTGCGGCGTTCCCTACCATGCGGCACCGAACTATATTGAACAACTCATTTCAAAAGGCTACAAAGTGGCCATTTGTGAGCAAGTGGAAGACCCGAAACTGACCAAAGGGATGGTGAAAAGGGAAGTTGTCCAATTGATCACACCGGGAACAGTGATGGAGGGCAAGGGGTTAAATGATAAAGAGAATAACTATATTGCCTCGATCACAAGCTTTGATGACCAAACCTATGGTTTTGCCTACAATGATATCTCAACCGGTGAAAGCAGGGTTACGTTATTATCGAATAATTTTGACGATGTCTTAAATGAGTTAGCTGTTTTAAGTGCAAAGGAAGTCGTTGTCTCTAGCAGTTTTGACGGAGAGCTACAGAAGAAGCTACGAGAACGCGATGTACTAGCGATTTCATTTGAAGATAATAGTTCAATAGATATCAATTATTCGCATTTACTTCAAGATTTGAATCAAGAAAAATTAAAGCAATCCATCGCAAGACTTTTTAACTATTTATACCGGTCACAAAAAAGAAGTTTGGACCATCTTCAGCCAGTCACTACCTATCAAATCCATCAATTTATGAAAATTGATTACTATTCAAAGCGCAATCTTGAACTTACGGAAACGATTCGTTCTAAAGGCAAGAAAGGTTCATTATTATGGCTCCTTGATGAGACGATGACCGCAATGGGCGGAAGAATGTTAAAACACTGGATCGATCGCCCGTTAATCAATCAGAATGAAATTGAATCACGTCAAACCATCGTTGAAGTCCTGATGTCTTATTATTTCGAGCGTCAGGGACTTCGTGAAAAGCTGAAAGAAGTTTACGATTTAGAACGATTAGCGGGAAGAGTAGCCTTTGGCAATATTAATGCCCGTGATTTGGTCCAATTAAAGCGTTCATTAATGCAGGTCCCTTACTTGAAACAAATCCTTGCAGGCATGCAGAATGAAAAGGTGAGCCAAATTGCCGATCTTCTTGACCCGTGTGAAGAGATCACAGATCTTTTGGAGCAGTCGATTGTAGAAAATCCACCGCTTTCCTTAAAAGAAGGCAATATGATTCGTGATGGATACAATGCTCAGCTCGATCAATATCGTGATGCCAGCCGGAACGGGAAAACGTGGATTGCCCAACTCGAACGTGAAGAGCGCGAGAAAACCGGTATTAAATCGTTGAAGGTTGGCTATAATCGTGTATTTGGTTACTATATTGAGATTACCCGGGCGAATCTGCATCTTTTAACAGAAGGGCAGTATGAACGGAAGCAAACCTTATCGAACGCAGAACGGTTTATTACTCCAGATTTAAAAGAAAAAGAAGCATTAATTTTACAAGCTGAAGAAAAATGCGGTGAGCTTGAATATGAGTTGTTTACCGAAATTCGCGAAATTGTGAAGGAACAAATCCCGCGCCTACAGGCCTTGGCAAAAACGATTAGTGAGCTTGATGTCTTGCAGTGTTTTGCTCAAGTAAGTGAAGACCGGCACTATATAAAACCGCAGTTTTCTATGGAAGGCCGGGTCGTTGTAAAGGAAGGTCGCCATCCAGTCGTTGAAAAGGTATTAAACGCCCAGGAATATGTTCCGAATGATTGCTTCATGGACAGCGAGCGCGAAGTCTTGTTGATCACGGGTCCGAACATGTCAGGGAAAAGTACGTACATGCGCCAAATCGCGTTAATCTCGATATTAGCCCAAATTGGCTGTAATGTTCCGACCACAGAAGCGATACTGCCGATTTTTGACCAAATATTTACCCGCATCGGTGCGGCGGATGATTTGATCTCAGGACAAAGTACCTTTATGGTTGAAATGTTGGAAGCCAAAAATGCGATTTCAAATGCGACACAAAACAGTTTAATTTTGTTTGACGAAATCGGGCGCGGTACATCTACTTATGATGGAATGGCACTTGCTCAAGCCATCATTGAATATATTCATACCCAGATTGGGGCAAAGACTCTATTCTCCACCCATTATCATGAATTAACAGTTTTAGAGGAAGATCTGGATAAGTTAAAAAACATTCACGTCAGTGCGATTGAACATAATGGAAAAGTTGTTTTCCTTCATAAAATTAAAGAAGGACCGGCTGATAAGAGCTACGGGATTCATGTTGCCCAACTAGCAGGGCTGCCGTCAGAATTAATCAGCCGTGCTAATGAAATATTAACAGCACTCGAACAGTCTGATATCCAACCAGACACGCCAAAAAAAGATGTGGTAAAAGTAGCGGAAGTAGTGGAGGTACAAGAACAACCTGCTCAACTATCTTTCTTTGATGAACCAAAAGAAGTGAAAAAGCAAGATCTCTCTTCGAAGGAGAAAAGAGTCATAGAGAAAATGAAGGATCTTGATATATTGGATTTAACACCACTTCAGGCGATCAACCTGTTGTACGAGCTTCAGAAAAAGTTAAAGTAGGGGGTGAATCCGAATGGGTAAAATTATTCAATTAGATGATGCCTTATCCAATAAAATCGCGGCCGGTGAAGTAGTCGAGCGCCCTGCTTCTGTTGTAAAAGAGTTGGTTGAAAATTCGATTGATGCCGGCAGCACTGTGATTGAAATTGAGGTAGAAGAAGCGGGCCTCGCCAAAATCCGCATTACCGATAATGGATATGGCATCGAGGAAGAGGATGTTTTACTCGCCTTTCAACGTCATGCCACATCCAAAATTAAAAATGAAAATGATTTGTTCCGAATCCGGACTCTTGGGTTCCGTGGAGAAGCCCTGCCAAGTGTTGCCTCGGTTTCACGGCTCGAGATGAAGACTTCTACAGGAGAAGGTGCCGGAAATCGATTGGTGATTGAAGGCGGCAAAGTCGAAACGTTTGAAAAAGCATCAAGCAGGCGCGGGACCGATATCTCGATCACTGATTTATTTTTCAACACACCTGCCCGTTTAAAATATATGAAGACGATTCATACAGAGCTTGGAAATATCACGGATGTCGTGAATCGACTGGCCCTTTCTCATCCTGAAGTGGCCTTCCGCCTGATTCACAATGATCGCAAACTGCTGCAAACGAATGGTAACGGGGATGTTCGTCAGGTTCTGGCATCGATCTACGGTATGGGGATCGCCAAGCAGTTAGTTCCAATCACCGGACAATCGCTGGATTATAAAATTAATGGATTTGCTTCGATGCCTGAGGTAACGCGTGCCTCAAGAAACTATATTTCGACGATGATTAATGGCCGATTTATAAAAAACTATCCATTAGCCAAGGCAATTCAAGAAGGCTATCATACCTTGCTTCCGATCGGCAGGTTCCCGATTGTGCTCCTTAATATTGAAATGGACCCTTTACTCGTTGATGTCAATGTTCACCCCTCGAAAATGGAGGTCCGCATTAGTAAAGAAGCGGAACTGAATGAGCTTGTCACTTCGATTATAAAAGAAGCGTTTAAATCAAAGATCCTTATCCCGACAGCATATACAGCGGTGAAAAAGGATGTACCGAAGGAAGAACAAACTTCTTTGGTTCTGGATGAAGGTACAAGACCGGCAAATGATGGGAAAGAGTTTGAATGGAAACAACCAGTTGCAGCTGCAACTATTCAGGAGACCCGTCCATGGCTGGAAGTGCCTGTTGAGACACCTGTTAATAAATTACCGAGTTTCCAGCGTGATGAAGCGACGGGTGGAAGAGACACTTGGCAATCTATTAATCCATTTAGTGACTCAGATGACGAACCTGATGATAGTAATCAAACGATTGAACCTAATGTAGATACTGTTGAGACAGGAAATGTTTCGGTCGAGAGCAGAGTTCCACGGTTATATCCGATTGGACAAATGCACGGAACTTACATTTTTGCTCAAAATGAAAATGGCCTTTATATAATTGATCAGCATGCGGCCCAGGAACGGTTGAAGTATGAGTATTTCCGGGAGAAAGTTGGGCAAGTCCAATCAGAACTGCAGGAAATGCTTGTACCATTAACCTTTGAATACTCGACGGATGAATTTTTGAAAATAAATGAATACCAAAGTGAGCTTGAAAAGGTCGGGGTTTTTCTTGAGGAATTTGGACTAAATAGTTTTATTGTTCGATCCCATCCGCAGTGGTTCCCAAAAGGGGAAGAAAAACAAATCATCGAAGACATGATTGAACAGCTTTTATTGATGAAAAAGGTGGATATTAAGAAACTACGTGAAGAAGCAGCGATTATGATGAGCTGCAAGGCATCCATAAAAGCCAATCGGCATTTACGAAATGATGAGATTCAAGCACTCCTTGATGATTTGAGGAAAGCATCTGATCCATTTACCTGCCCGCACGGCAGACCGATTATTGTCCATTATTCGGTCTATGAGATGGAGAAAATGTTTAAACGGGTTATGTAACTAAGAAGAACGTTCCTATTTTATTAGGGTGCGTTCTTTTTTTGAGTGTTGGTTAAGTGATTTTATTGAAAAGATGGATGGCTCTACGTGACCGAAACCGAGGGTAAACATTGAATATGGTAACGTAGACAGGTCCTACGTGCCCGAAACCGAGGATAACCAATGAGCCCGGTCACGTAGAGAGGTCCTACGTGCCCGAAACCGAGGATAACCAATGAACCCGGTCACGTAGAGAGGTCCTACGTGACCGAAACAAAGGGAAAACATTGACCACGGTCACGTAGAGAGGTCCTACGTGCCCGAAACCGAGGAAAACCAATGAACCCGGTCACGTAGAGAGGCTCTACGTGCCCGAAACCGGAGGTAACTATAGAAATCGGTCACGTAGAGAGGATCTACGTGCCCGAAACCGAGGAAAACCAATGAACCCGGTCACGTAGAGAGGCCCTACGTGCCCGAAACCGAGGATAACCAATGAACCCGGTCACGTAGAGAGGTCCTACGTGCCCGAAACAAAGGAAAAACATTGACCGCGGTCACGTAAAGAGGTCCTACGTGCCCGAAACAGAGAAAAAACATTGACCGCGGTCACGTAGAGAGGTCCTACGTAACCGAAATCGAGGGGAAATAAAGAATCGGGTAACGTAGACATGCTATTCATGACGACCCAAAAGAAAAAAAGCTGCAGAAAAGGATTTTTCTGCAGCTTTGATATTACTATTAATTTGAGTGCAATCTCTGGAAATGATCTTGCCGCCAAAGTTGCTTATTTCACAGCTACTGGAAGCTTGCTCATATACATTAGGGCCTTTCCAGTTCCTATGGCTACCGATTCTAGAGGGTTTGGGGCAAGCTGGACAGGAACAACTATCTCTTCACTTAGCCATGCCTCCATCCCATTCAATAATGCTCCTCCGCCAGTTAGAATTACGCCCCTGTCGACAATGTCTCCACTTAGCTCTGCTGGGCAATCCTCTAGGGTTGCACGAATGGCTTCTAAAATATGCAATAGTGCTTCCTTGATCGCCACACGAATTTCATAGGATGATAGTTTAATCGTTTTTGGCAGTCCAGTTAAAAGGTCGCGTCCGCGGACATCCATGAAACGTTCTTCATGGTCAATGAGAGCAAAACCAATTTCCATTTTGATGTTTTCCGCAGTTCTTTCACCAATTAGGATATTATATTCTTTCCGAACATGTTGAATAATGTCTTCATCGAGGCGGTCACCGCCAATTTTAATGGAATGGCATGCAACTACCCCGCCAAAAGAAATAATTGCTACCTCAGTATTGCCGCCGCCAATATCCACTACCACATTGGCAACTGGTTCATCGACAGGTAATCCAGCACCAATTGCGGCTGCAACTGGTTCCTCAATTAAGCTGATTTTTTTTGCCCCAGCCTGTCTTACTGCATCTTGGATCGCTCTTCTTTCCACACTTGTGGAACCGGATGGAATACTAACAACGACATTTGGTTTGCGAACAGCAAAACCAATCTTCTTGGATGCAATGCGCATAATGTGTTTTAGCAATTCAGTGGTTACATCATAATCTGCTATTACGCCATCCTTCATGGGACGAATGGCGACGATTTTTTCAGGTGTCTTTCCTATCATTTCCTTTGCTTCTGTACCAACAGCTACAACATTTTTTGTCACTGTATCAATCGCCACAACAGAAGGCTCATTAATAACGATTCCTTTATTTTTACTATAAACTAGTATATTTGCAGTTCCTAAATCAATACCAATATCAAAAGTAGATAACATATTATTTCACCTAATTTCCCTATTTTTCATTCAAAATAAGCTACGCGTTAGTCTACCATAAATTTGGGGGTGGAAAGCCTTTTGTAAATGAACCGTTATCCTTTTGTAAATTAACATGAAAATTATTCCTATTTGGGAAGAAAAATGGATAAAATAAATTCATGTCAAATTAACGGCATAGAAATCAACTTTTATGTATATACTAGTTTGATGTTCAACTGCTTTTAAAAATTATGTTACGATAAAGGGGTGGAAGTGGAATCATAAACCTGCTTTCACTGAAAATGGGATAAGGCAGTGTGAAAATATTGGATTCAAAACAAAAATTATTAGTGATCATCGGACCAACCGCCGTTGGAAAAACAAAGTTAAGTATCGAAATGGCTAAACGCTATAATGGTGAAATTATCAGCGGAGATTCTATGCAAATTTATCGTGGCATGGATATTGGGACGGCAAAAATCAAAAAGGATGAAATGGAAGGTATTCCTCACTATCTGATTGATATTAAAGAGCCTTTTGAAAATTTTTCCGTTGCTGAATTTCAACTCCTTGTTCGGGCTAAAATAGGTGAGATTGCTAAAAAGGGAAAGCTGCCTATTATTGTCGGTGGAACAGGGTTGTATATACAGTCCGTCATTTATGATTATCAATTTTCTGATGTATCAGGCGATGAGTCCTATCGTCTTAAGCTAGAGGAAAGAGCCACGAAAATAGGGAATGAGGCACTTTATAAAGAATTGTTGGAGGTGGATCCAGGTAGTGCTTCACAAATCCATCCAAATAATGTAAGAAGAGTCATTCGCGCACTTGAAATCTTCCATCTTACAGGTAAGACGATGCAAGAATTCCAAAGCACACAACAACCAGATCTTTTGTACAATACAGCAATAGTTGGTTTATCGATGGAACGCGAGAAACTTTATGAGCGCATTAATTATCGAGTAGATTTAATGATGGAGGAAGGGCTTATCGAGGAAGTAAAAGGTTTGTATCAAAGGGGTTTGCGCGATTGTCAATCGATCCAAGCAATTGGCTACAAAGAAATGTATGCCTATTTAGAAGGGAAAGTACCCTTAGAAGTAGCTATAGAGAATTTAAAACAAAATTCAAGAAGATACGCAAAAAGGCAATTAACTTGGTTTCGGAACAAAATGGATGTATCATGGTTTGATATGACCAATGTGGAGAACACCTCAAAAAAAATAACGGAAATTTCACGTTGTGTTGAAGGAAAGCTTAAAGTAAAATCGAATACATATTAGTAGAGATAAAAGAGGAGGAAATACAAATGAAAACAACAATCAATATTCAGGACCAATTTTTAAACCAGTGCCGCAAAGATAACATACACGTTACCGTCTTTTTACTTAACGGTTTTCAATTAAGAGGCCAAATTAAGGGCTTTGATAATTTTACAGTTCTTTTTGAATCAGAAGGAAAGCAACAATTAGTATATAAGCATGCAATTTCAACTTTTGCACCGCAAAGAAACGTGCAGCTTGAACTGGATAACCAATAAGTCATTTTTAGAAGCCCAAACATTGGGCTTTTTTTATTTATATAGCTCTGTTAAAGCTCATTGTTGATATTGGCACCATGTTGATTGGAGCGGAAATCGAAGCGCCTGAAGCGGAAATCAACATGCCAATTTAACATAACTATTTATTTAAAAAAACTTTTTTAATGAAATTCAGGGAGTTTGAATACATATAAAATGAAGGATTATGCATTCCTTTGTACAAATAATCAGTTCAGAATGTAAATTCTGAGTGGCCATAAAAACTCATCATATAAACTGTTGGTAAAAATGAGAGGTGAAAGCTTTGGACCAACCCATCAGAATGAAAAGTAACGGCCAAATAAGAGTAGTTCTCAATTCACAAATAGGGAAAACGATGACAAAAGAGTTACCTGACTTTCAGGTGGTTCCAAAGGACATTCCACCTGAGCATTCGGCTCTAAAGGAAATTGAAGAGGAGTTAGGGGCTCTTGTTGGCATGGAAGAAATGAAAAAGATGATAAAGGAAATTTATGCATGGATTTACGTGAATAAAAAACGTGAGGAAATGGGTTTAAAAGCAAGAAAACAAGCCCTCCATATGATGTTTAAAGGAAATCCTGGAACAGGTAAAACGACAGTCGCTAGATTAATAGGTAAGTTATTTCAAAAAATGAGCGTTTTAACAAAAGGACACTTAATTGAGGCGGAACGTGCGGACCTCGTGGGGGAGTATATTGGTCATACAGCACAGAAGACAAGGGATTTAATCAAGAAGGCCCAAGGGGGAATTTTGTTCATCGATGAGGCTTACTCATTGGGGCGCGGCGGTGAGAAGGATTTCGGCAAAGAAGCAATCGATACACTGGTTAAGCATATGGAAGATAAGCAGCATGAGTTTATTCTTATCCTTGCTGGATATTCCCGTGAAATGGAGTATTTCTTGACCCTTAATCCTGGGCTCCATTCACGCTTTCCGTTAGTTATTGATTTTCCTGACTACAATATAAATCAATTAATGGAAATTTCGGCGAGGATGTTAATCGAAAGAGAATACACGTTTAGCCATGAGGCGGAAAAAAAGTTAAAAGAACATTTAATATGGGTTAAAGCGGTATTAAGTCCAAATAGTTTTTCAAATGGAAGGTATGTACGAAATATCATTGAAAAATCGATCCGCGCCCAGGCCATGAGGCTGCTCATGTTAAATAGTTATGACAGGCATGAATTAATGACAATTAGAAGTAATGATCTTGTGTTTGAAGAAGATTAGAGACAAAAAAACGGCAGATTCTAAGCAATCTGTCGTTTCTATTTGGATTAGTCATTAATTGGCCTCAAATTTACGTATCGGCAGCTTCCAATCAAAGGTATAGGAAAGGACGCGTAAAACCGTCACAAGGAAAAAGAGAGAATACAATTCCCAAGAATGCGTCACGATCTTAAGTCCGATAAATAAGCCTGTCAATATCGCCCAAATTGCATAGATTTCCGATCGTAAGACGATTGGTTTTCTTCCTGCCAATAAATCACGAATAATCCCGCCGCCGATTCCGGTTAGCACCGCTGCAACAATAACTGCACTAAGCGGGTGATTCATTTTAACGGCGTAAAGAGCACCTTGGATGGCAAAGGCTGAAAGGCCAATCGCATCAAATAGGTTCCCCCATTTTTGCCAGTGTTTTAAAAGGTTGCTTGGAAATAAAAACACAGCAGTTATGGATAATAAGGCAATTTGAAAAAATAACCCTTGTTCCCAAAGTGCTGATACAGGTACACCGATTAATAGGTTTCGAATCGCCCCACCGCCAAAAGCGGTGACAATACCTAAAATGTATACGCCAAAAATATCATATTCCTCTTCCATCGCAACAATGGCCCCGCTAACGGCGAAGGCGATTGTTCCAATCATACTTAAAACTTCCCATGTCATCTATCCGAATTCTCCTTGAAATCTTTATTTTATTTAACTCTATGAAAATAGTAATAAAAATGTTATTAGAAAACAGTAAGATTATATCAAGATGTGAGGAAATTACAATAAGTTTTTTCTAATGTTGGGCAAATTAGAGTATACAACCTTTTTTTGTTATGATAGGAGATAGAAGATTACGGAAGGAACGATGCCTTATGGAACAAAAAGACACGAAAGAGAAGGCGATCCTCGTTGGCTGTCAGACCAATGGTGATACTGATTTGCGCTTTCATTATTCAATGGAAGAGTTAGGTGCACTAACAGAAACCGCTCAGGGTGAAGTATTGATGTCAGTCGTTCAAAAAAGGGACCGGCGCCACCCAGCTACCTATATAGGTAAAGGGAAAGTGGAGGAACTTAATGTCCTGGTGGATGAACTGGAGGCAGATATAGTCATTTTTAATGACGAGCTTTCACCAAGTCAAAAAAGAAATCTCTCTACGGACCTAAATGCTCGTATAATCGACAGAACCCAGCTCATCTTAGACATTTTTGCACAAAGAGCTCGCTCCAAAGAAGGTAAATTACAGGTTGAACTTGCCCAATTGCAATACATGCTTCCTCGTCTTGCGGGTCAGGGAACAGCATTATCCCGTTTGGGGGCTGGGATCGGAACAAGAGGACCTGGTGAAACAAAGTTAGAATCAGACCGCCGGCATATCCGCCGCAGAATCGATGAAATTAAAACCCAACTTTCTGTCATCGTTCAGCACAGGGATCGATACAGAGAAAGAAGAAAGAAAAATAAAACCTTTCAGGTCGCGATTGTCGGTTATACCAATGCCGGTAAATCCAGTCTTTTCAATCGTTTATCCGAAGCAGAATCGTACGAGGAAAATCAATTGTTTGCAACACTAGATCCAATGACACGAAAATTGATTTTACCCAGTGGTTTCCTAGCCTTGATTACTGATACGGTTGGGTTTATACAAGATTTACCGACAACACTTATTGCTGCATTTCGATCGACGCTTGAGGAAGTTAAGGAAGCTGATTTACTTCTTCATGTGGTCGATATGTCCAACCCAGATTATTTTCATCACGAAAAAACAGTTAAAAAGCTGCTTGAAGACTTAGAAGTTAAAGATATCCCGCAAATAACAGTATATAATAAAAAAGATATTCAGCATTCAGATTTTGTCCCAACCGCAGATACACCAACCGCATTTATTAGTGCATTTGATAAAGAGGACCGTCAAGCCTTGAAGCAGCAAATGGAGAAGGTTGTTATGGAAATGATGGATTCTTACGAAGTTCAGATTCCGTCCACAGAAGGAAAGCTGCTTTCTTTATTAAAAAATGAGACAATATTAAGAGAGCTTGTGTTTGATGAAGAAGATCAATTCTATCGATGCAAAGGATATACACTTCAGGATCATCAAATAACAGGACAATTACAGAAATTCACAATATAGATAGGAGTTACAACATGTTTCAACAGTTAAAAAATGGGGAAAAGCTTCAACCGATGGTAGAGGAAGTTGAACAACAAATCGCTAAAGTACATAAAGAAATAGACAATAGAATCGAATCAAATCAATTTCGGGTATTAAAAAGCTTTCAAAACAAAAGAGTGAGTGATTCACATTTTAATCCGTCGACCGGGTATGGCTATGACGATCATGGCAGGGATACTCTAGAAATGGTCTATGCAGACGTCTTTGGGGGAGAAGCAGGACTTGTTCGTCCGCAAATAATCTCAGGCACACATGCCATTTCCATTGCCTTATTTGGCGTTCTTCGACCTGGGGATGAACTTCTATATATAACGGGCAAACCCTATGATACGCTCGAAGAAATTGTTGGACTTCGTGGGAACGGGGTTGGCTCATTAAAGGAGTTTGGAATTTCCTATGATAGTGTAGCTCTGACGAATCAAGGTGGAATTGATTGGGAGGCTGTCGCACAGAAAATAAAACCGAATACAAAAATGATTGGCATTCAGCGTTCCAAGGGCTATGCCACAAGACCATCATTTACGATTGCAGAAATTGCAGAAATGATCACGTTTGTCAAAGAAATTAAACAGGATGTGGTCGTATTTGTAGATAATTGCTATGGGGAATTTGTTGAGGAGACCGAGCCTTGTCATGTCGGTGCGGACTTAATTGCAGGATCGCTTATCAAAAATCCAGGCGGCGGGATTGTGAAGACTGGCGGCTATATTGTTGGTAAAAAACAGTGGGTGGAGGCATGTTCATATCGAATGACTTCACCAGGGATAGGAGCCGAAGCAGGAGCGTCCCTCTATAGTCTTCAAGAAATGTATCAAGGCTTTTTTCTTGCCCCCCATGTGGTTGGCCAAGCATTAAAAGGGGCCGTTTTCACAGCTGCGATGTTGGAGAAATTAGGAATGAATTCTTCTCCGAAATGGAATGCTAAAAGAACGGACTTAATTCAGTCTGTCCAGTTTGATGACCGAGATAAAATGATTGCTTTTTGTCAGGCCATTCAATTCGCATCACCGATTAATTCTTATGTTACACCCCATGCCAGCTATATGCCTGGGTATGAAGACGATGTGATTATGGCAGCAGGTACTTTTATTCAGGGGGCGAGCATTGAACTCACTGCAGATGGACCGATTAGACCACCATATGTTGCCTATGTACAAGGCGGTTTAACATATGCACACGTAAAGATGGCTGTTTGTCTGGCCATAGACCACTTAACGGATAAAGGATTAATCGAATTGTTTTAGGAGAACAGCTAAATGTCAATAATTTTAAAAATTTTAATGTGAGAAAATCTAACATATCATTGACAACTTTTCTAACAAAAAATATAATAGTAATATAAGTAACCCGAGGGGAGGAGGAATTAGATGAGTGGCCAGGAAATTCGCCGTTCCATGCCACTGTTTCCGATCGGAACAGTCATGCAACTAACGGAACTTACAGCCAGGCAAATTCGTTACTACGAAGAACACCAATTGATTTCTCCGGCAAGAACCGAGGGGAATAGGCGTCTATATTGTTTAAATGATATTGATAGGCTTCTAGAAATTAAGGATTTAATTGATCAAGGTGTCAATATGGCTGGCATTAAACAATTGTTCCTAGTAAAAGAGCAACAATCAAACATTCTTGAACAACAAACAGAAAAGACTAAGCGCGAATTAACAGATGAACAGCTTAGAAAGCTGCTACGCAACGAAATGATGCATTTAGGTCGAAACAATCGATCCTCTTTACGTCAAGGAGATATGTCAAGATTCTTTCATTAATGTGGAAGTCTCTTTTTAAAAAATAGGAGGTAAGAAAATGGCAAAGTATTCAAGAGAAGATATTAAAAGATTAGCGGTCGAAGAAAACGTGAAATTTATTCGTTTGCAATTCACAGACATCCTTGGAACTATCAAAAACGTGGAGATTCCAATTAGCCAATTAGAAAAAGCACTTGATAACAAAATGATGTTTGACGGTTCTTCAATTGAAGGTTTTGTACGGATTGAAGAATCTGATATGTTACTATATCCTGATCTTAACACTTGGGTTGTTTTCCCGTGGACTGCAGAAAAAGGGAAAGTTGCCCGCTTAATTTGTGATATTTATACTCCTGAAGGAAAACCATTTGAAGGTGATCCTCGTAATAACTTAAGAAGAGTATTAAAAGAAATGGAAGACCTTGGATTCACTAGCTTTAACTTAGGGCCTGAACCGGAATTCTTCTTATTTAAATTAGATGAACAAGGAGAACCATCATTAGACCTAAACGATAAAGGCGGATATTTTGATTTAGCCCCTATCGACCTTGGCGAAAACTGCCGCCGCGATATCGTGCTTGAATTAGAAGAAATGGGCTTTGAAATCGAAGCTTCCCACCATGAAGTAGCACCAGGTCAGCATGAAATCGATTTTAAATATGCAGATGCACTAACAGCTTGTGACCAAATTCAAACGTTCAAGCTAGTTGTAAAAACAATTGCACGTAAACATGGTTTGCACGCAACATTCATGCCAAAACCATTGTATGGTGTCAATGGATCTGGAATGCACATGAATCTTTCATTGTTTAAGGATGGAGTTAATTCATTCTACGAACCATCGGGTGATCTAGAAATGAGTGATCATGCTCGTCAATTTATCGCTGGAATTCTAAAGCATGCACCAGCCTTTACAGCGGTAACAAACCCAACTGTAAACTCTTATAAGCGTCTTGTTCCTGGCTATGAAGCACCATGCTATGTGGCTTGGTCAGCTAGAAACCGTTCACCATTAATTCGTATTCCTGCTTCTCGTGGATTAAGTACACGTGTGGAAGTAAGAAGTGTAGACCCGTCTGCTAATCCATACCTTGCAATGGCTGTACTTCTTAAGGCTGGCTTAGACGGAATTAAAAACAAGTTAACTCCGCCGGCACCAGTTGACAGAAACATCTATGTAATGAGCAAAGAAGAGAGAATCGAAGAAGGTATCGTCGATCTTCCTGCAACATTAGCTCAAGCATTAGATCAACTAAAATCTGACGAAGTAATTGTGTCAGGTCTTGGCGAGCACATTATGGAACACTTTGTTGAAGCAAAAGAAATCGAGTGGGATATGTTCCGCACAGTCGTTCACCAATGGGAACGCGATCAATATATGAGCATGTATTAATCTCATCTAAAGCCCTGGCGCCTAGCGTCAGGGTTTTTCTATGTCGCGCTTCTTTTCTTAGATTCTCTCAGTGAATAATGCCATCCCATTGGCTACCCGGTTTGTTCCATTAAAACAATTACGGTAGCCAATAAGCCTGATTGACGACCCAATTGGTCTTTCTCAATAGGTTCGGTCGTCAATAGCCCAGATTATCGACCCAAATTGCTCTTTCTCAACGACTTCGGACGTCAATACCTACGATGGCTCTTTTTCCAATTAAGCATCCTCGATCATTCTAAATAAAATTAATAGGAATAGAATAGAAAGGAAGAGGTGCTTGATGTTCTTTAAAAATTCACAATTTTTACGGTTTACTTAATCCTAAATAATATATGCTTAAGTTGTAAACATTTGGGAGGTGCTCTAAATTGTATAAACTGCAAATTTGTAATGCTCTAACCCAAGAAATTCTACGAGAAAAGACGTATAAGAAGCCTGACCTTATTTTAAGTTTGATAGAATCAGGAACAAAAGGTCAGGAATGTTTTCTATTTGATGAACAGCGCAAGACGTTGAAAGGAACGTATGTTACACATTCCAGTTTTAACGAAGGGGACACGAAAGTATATAAAGTGCTTTTTAAGGTGAAACTATCTGAAATACAAGCAAGAATAGCGAAATAGGATTAAAGGAGTGGCTTATGGCTGCTCCTTTTTAGTTTGAGTATTAATGAAGCTCATCTGTCATAGAGACAACAGTACACGACCTCATTGTTATTCCTTTTGAACGGTCCCGTAGGAAAGCCACTACGCGCCCCAACTCTGTGAAATTGTACTGGAACGGTCACGTAGGACCCCTCTACGTGACCCAACTCGTAGGAATTCTTCCGGAAAGGTCACGTAGGTCGTCTCTACGTGCCTCAACTCTGTGAAATTGTACTGGAAAGGTCACGTAGGTCGTCTCTACGTGACCCAACTCGTAGGAATTCTTCTGGAACGGTCACGTAGGCCGTCACTACGTGCCCCAACTCTGTGAAATTGTTCTGGAACGGTCACGTAGGCTCCATCTACGTGCCCCAACTCGTAGAGATTCATCTAGAACGGTCACGTAGGCCGTCACTACGTGCCCCAACTCGTAGAGATTCATCTAGAACGGACACATAGGCCGTCACTACGTGCCCCAACTCGTAGAGATTCTTCTGGAACGGTCACGTAGGTCGTCTCTACGTGCCCCAACTCTGTGAAATTGTTCTGGAAAGGTCACGTAGGTCGTCTCTACGTGCCCCAACTCGTAGAAATTCATCTAGAACGGTCACGTAGGCCCTCTCTACGTGCCCCAACTCGTAGAAATTCATCTAGAACGGTAACGTAGGCCCCCTCTACGTGCCCCAACTCGTAGAGATTCTTCTGGAACGGTAACGTAGGCCGTCACTACGTGCCCCAACTCGTAGAGATTCTTCTAGAAAGATCGCGTAGACCCACTCTACCCCGGATTCTGTAATTCCTTCAGCTTTAGGTTGATTAGCACAACAAAAAAAGAGTCGGCACGTATATGCCAACTCTCTTAAACTTAATGAATATGTCGGTAAACCCCAATAACTTTACCTAAAATCGAAACATTCCTTAATATAATAGGGTCCATTGTAGAATTTTCCGGCTGCAGGCGTATGTAATCTTTTTCTTTGAAAAATCTTTTACAGGTGGCTTCATCTTCCTCGGTCATTGCTACAACAATATCCCCGTTATTAGCGGTTGGCTGCTGTTTCACAATTACATAGTCCCCGTCTAGGATCCCAGCTTCTATCATACTCTCACCCATGATTTCTAACATGAAAACTTGTTCATCTGCAGGTGCAAGACTTTCTGGAAGCGGAAAATACTCTTCCACATTTTCAATCGCTGTAATTGGGAGTCCTGCCGTTACTTTCCCAACCACTGGAACATTGACAACTGTATTTCTTGGTATATGTGCAGCAACATCTGCTTCTAATATTTCAATTGCTCTTGGTTTTGTGGGATCCCGTCTAATAAGTCCTTTGCTTTCCAATCTTGCTAGATGTCCGTGAACAGTAGAACTGGATGCGAGTCCAACCGCTTCTCCAATTTCCCTTACTGAAGGGGGATATCCTTTACTCTTAACCTCACTTTTAATGAAGTCTAAGATATCTTGCTGCCTCTTTGATATTTTAGCCATGATAAAATCCACCTCGCCTGGTTAATGTTGACTTTATTATAACATGTTCGTATTTTTTATACAAACATAAGTTCGAAAATATGGTTGACAACAAACAAATGTTCGATTTATAATGAAAATAATAAATCGAACATACATTCTTATAGAGGTGTTATTTATGAAAAAATTATGGAACAAATACTCCTATGCTATTACTCTTATTATTTTAAGTTGTTCACTTTCAATCATATTATCATTCCAACATCATTCCAACGCGCAAGATAATTTTTTAAAGGTTACAATCACAGAAGGAGATTCACTATGGAAAATCTCTGATCAATTTTCGGGTCAACATTCATTATCAAACAAGGAGTTTGTTGCTTGGATAAAAAAGCATAATGAATTAGATGATGATCAAATATTTCCAGGTGAAGAAATTATCATTCCGGTGAGTAAAGAAGTCTCATCTACGAATGAATTTGCTAGCGCCGTTAGTGAATAGAAAGGAACTTTTATGAAAGCAATTATATACTGCCGTGTCAGCACAAATAAGGAAACACAAGAATCTTCGTTAAAGCGTCAGGAAGAGGAATTAACGCAACTAGCTAACACCTATCACTTTGAGATTGATAGGGTAATTAAAGAAAAGGCTAGTGGCTATGATTTTAATCGTGAGGGGATTTTTCAATTATTAGAACGAATTAGAGAAAAGCATGTACAAGCCCTCTTAATTCAGGATGAAACACGACTCGGTAGAGGTAACGCCAAAATTGCGCTCTTGCATTGCATTTTAAAAGAAAATATTAAACTTTATAGTATCTCCCATAGTGGAGAATTACAGCTTTCAGAATCGGATTCCATGGTTTTGAACATCGTAAGTATGGTTGAAGAGTACCAACGTAAACTACATAATGCAAAAATCAAACGTGGAATGAAGCGAGCAGTCCAGAATGGATATAAACCAGAAAAAAACTTAAAAAATCTCGGAGAATCCTCTGGACGAGAGAAAATTGAAGTTCCAATTGGAGAAATTGTCCGGTTAAGAAAAAATGGATTAATTTTTTCAGAAATAGCTGCTACACTTAGAGGTTTTGGCTATAACATTTCTAAAGCCACGGTTCATAGAAGATTCCAGGAATATATTGAATCACAAGAAGAGTAGACCTTTTGCCTTGTCATTAGGTTTTTTTTTTAGTAAAATCAGGTGTCATGTAAATAGTTTGAAAGGAAGGTCTTTGAATGCTTTCAAAAGAAAAGATGGCTAGAATTAATGAGCTGGCACGAAAAGCAAAAGCAACGGGATTGACTGAAACAGAAGCGAAAGAGCAAACTAAATTAAGAAGTGAATATTTGGCTACTTTTCGTTCGAATATGCTTGATACCCTTACCAACACCAAGTTTATTGATCCGGAAGGAAATGACGTTACACCGGAAAAAATCAAGGCTAGGAAAAAAAATACACTTCACTAAAAGTTCAGGAATACATTTTTTGTATTCCTATTTTACATATACTGACTATTTTTGTGTAAAAATAAAAAAAATAGTGATTTTTGTTTCTTATTATTATGCTATTTGTTGAATAAAAAACGGTAGCAATATAAAATTGAAATGTATAAAGTAACCTTGTGATTAGGAAAGGATGTAATTCATGTTTAATACTATTGATGATTTATCTGTTACCTCCATTCGAACGCTTTCCATTGATGCGATCGAAAAAGCAAACTCAGGACATCCAGGAATGCCGATGGGTGCAGCGCCAATGACCTATACTTTATGGACGCGTTTCTTGAACCAAAATCCAAAGAATCCACAGTGGTTTAACCGAGATCGTTTTGTCTTGTCAGCAGGTCATGGTTCAGCGTTGTTATACAGCATGCTTCACTTGTCTGGTTTCAACTTATCAATGGATGACTTAAAGCAATTCCGCCAATGGGGCTCTAAAACGCCTGGACACCCAGAGTATGGCCACACTGAAGGTGTTGAAGCAACTACTGGTCCACTTGGACAGGGGATTGCAATGGCAGTAGGAATGGCAATGGCAGAACGCCATGTTGCAAGTGTTTATAATAAAGATAAATATGAACTTGTGAACCATTTTACATACAGTATCTGTGGAGATGGAGATTTGATGGAGGGTGTATCTGCTGAGGCAGCGTCGCTAGCAGGACACTTGAAATTAGGGCGATTGGTAGTCCTTTATGATTCAAACGATATCTCACTTGATGGAGACCTAGATAAGTCGTTCTCAGAAAGTGTCAAAGATCGCTTCCTATCATACGGATGGCAATATGTTCGTGTCGAAGACGGCAATAATCTGGATGAAATTGCGAAAGCTCTGGAAGAAGCTAAAAATGATTTAGACAGACCAACAATGATTGAAGTAAGAACGGTCATTGGCTATGGTTCACCAAACCGTGCGGGAACTTCAGGTGTTCATGGTTCACCACTTGGAGCGAATGAATTAAAACTTACAAAAGAGGCTTATAAATGGACTTTTGAAGAAGATTTCCATGTACCCCAGGAAGTCTATGACAACTTCCAGAAGCTGATCGTTGAAAATGGCGAGAAAAAGGAAAAAGAGTGGAATGATCTTTTCGCTCAATATAAAAAAGAGTACCCTGAACTAGCTACTCAGCTTGAACAAGCATTAAATAATGAACTTCCTGCAGGTTGGGATAAAGAAATCCCTGTATATCCAGAAGGAAAAAGCCTGGCAAGCCGTGCCTCTTCAGGTGAAGTATTAAATGGTATTGCTAAGAATCTACCTATTTTTATCGGTGGATCAGCAGACCTTGCTGGTTCGAATAAAACGATGATTAAAGGTACGAAAGACTTTATGCCTGGTTCCTATGAAGGCCGTAATATCTGGTTTGGTGTGCGTGAATTTGCGATGGGTGCGGCAATGAATGGTATTGCTCTTCATGGCGGCGTAAAAGTATTTGGCGGAACATTCTTTGTCTTCTCTGATTACTTGCGTCCTGCCATTCGTCTAGCAGCTTTAATGGGATTACCTGTCACTTATGTCTTTACCCATGACAGTATTGCTGTAGGGGAAGATGGACCAACACATGAGCCAGTTGAACAGCTTGCAGCATTACGTGCCATGTCAGGATTATCAATCATTCGTCCTGCAGACGGTAATGAAACGGCAGCTGCTTGGAAACTTGCAGTGGAGTCTACCAACAAACCAACTGCACTTGTATTAACTCGTCAAGATTTACCTACATTAAATGGAACGGATACCAATGCGTACGAGGGAGTTTCTAAAGGGGCATATGTGGTGTCTCCTTCAGAAAGAGAAACTCCTGATGCGTTGTTATTAGCAACTGGATCAGAAGTAAGCCTTGCAGTGGAAGCTCAAAAAGCGCTTGCTGGAGAAGGTGTTCATGTTTCGGTTGTAAGTATGCCTTCATGGGATCGATTCGAGCAGCAATCTCAAGAGTACAAAGACTCTGTTCTGCCAAGAAGTGTGAAAAAGCGTCTTGGAATTGAAGTGGGAGCATCATTTGGCTGGCACAAATACACTGGTGACGAAGGCGATGTTCTTGCTATTGATCATTTCGGAGCTTCAGCACCTGGAGAAAAGATTATGGAAGAATTCGGGTTCACTGTAAACAACGTAGTTGCACGTGTAAAAGCACTTTTGCAAAAGTAAAATAGTTAAATGTTAGGGAGAGCGGAGTTATTCCGCTCTCCTTTTTGTGTCTGAATTGCCAGGAATATCAACAATATTATGAACAAAGTTAATGTTTGCAGGAAAATTCAACAAATCTACCGAATTTATAGAAGAATAGTTTAGAATCCTGCTAATCGACAAAAATAGTGGAAGTTTTTGCCGTCGTAAGACAAAAGTTTCGTTTGTCTTTTTTTATAATAGTAAAAAGGGTAATCAACGAAGGAGAGAACAGTGGTGAGAAAATATCAGCTATATTTAATAGAAGATGAATTTGCGACCCATTACTTCGGAAGAGAACGATTATTTTTCCAACTTTTTCATGAACATCATAAATCGAACGGCGAACTTAAATTTATTACACAAAAACAAATTTCCTATATAACCAAAAAGGTTGAGGTACTAAAGATCCATCAACTTATTCAAAAACAACTTGGAAAAATTAAGGGTTTTAAAGCAGAGCATGGTGCATATTCGATTGAATTAAGCGGAAAACTAAGTACGGCTAAATTAGAGGTTTTTCAAGACTTAATTACTATTGATGCACAAGGCAGCTATGAAGCAGAGACGGCTTTTTTTGAGGTTCTAAGAAAATGTGAGTCTTCCTTTATGGCACTAGACCTTGAACATCAGCGTTACGGTTGGTTAAAGCCGATAAAGGAAAGAAAATTTATCTAATTGCAGATATTGTCTAATCGTGTTTTATTTAGTACACTGTATGGTAGACAACATGAAGGAGGAAGTTGAATATGGGTTATTACATTCTAGTTGGTATACTAGCATTAGCAGCTGGTGTAGCACTAGGATTTTTCATTGCTCGTAAATATATGATGAGCTACTTAAAGAAAAATCCGCCAATCAATGAACAAATGTTAAAAATGATGATGATGCAAATGGGACAAAAACCATCTCAAAAGAAGATCAACCAAATGATGGCTGCCATGAACAAACAACAATCAAAATAAAACGGAAAAGCACTCATGTAGATGGGTGCTTTTTTCGTGCTGATAAAAATATTCTAAATCTTTATTATTTTATAAAAATTTGGTAAAATTAAACCTCAGTCCGTTGGATTATTTTTCCGAATAACTTTAATTAACAACATATTCAATTTTTGGCAGATCGATTACTCGTGATTTGGGGGCGGTTTAATGAAAGTATTTTTAGAATTAGGCTGGTATTTTAAACAGGAGAAAAAAGCGTATATATCCGGGATTTTCCTCCTAATGCTTGTAGCTATATTGCAACTGGTGCCGCCAAAGATCATAGGAATCATTGCTGACCAAATTAAGAATAGGACGATGACAACGGGAATTCTCTTGCAGTGGATGGCCGTATTAGTTATTGTTGCCCTTGCAATGTATTTCCTTAGGTACTACTGGAGAATTATGATTTTTGGATCATCAGTTAAGTTAAGTAAGTTGCTTCGAAATCGGCTGTATCATCATTTTACAAATATGTCGCCATCATTTTACCAAAAACGTCGAATAGGGGATTTAATGGCACATGCCACAAACGATCTGTCAGCCATTCAACAAACAGCGGGCGTAGGCGTGCTAACCTTCGTTGATTCTCTTTCAACTGGTGGGTTTGTTATCTGTGCAATGGCATTTACGATTAGCTGGAAGTTAACATTAATCTGTTTAATTCCGATGCCCTTTATGGTAATACTTACGAGCTGGTTTGGAACAATGCTCCATCGAACCTTTTATCAGGCACAGGAAGCATTTTCGTCATTAAATGATAAAACTCAGGAAAGTATTACTGGGATTAAAGTGATTAAGACGTTTGGCCAGGAAAATGAAGATATCGAGGATTTTCGGAAGCAATCAGAAGATGTCGTCCAAAAAAATATCACTGTCGCAAAAATTGATTCTCTTTTCGATCCGACGATTTCGATCATTGTTGGTATTTCCTTTTTCTTATCGATTGTGTTTGGTGCAAAATACGTGCTTAATGGGGAACTAACAATCGGGCAATTACTCTCGTTTACTACATATTTAGGTTTACTCATCTGGCCGATGCTTGCATTTGGCTGGTTATTTAATATTGTTGAGCGAGGCAGTGCTTCCTATGACCGAGTTTCCATGCTCCTTCAAGAAAAAGAAGATATAGCCGATAAGGAGGGGGCCTTAAACGTGGTGCCCGCGGGTGATATTGAATACAATCTTTCTAGCTTTACCTATCCTGGAGAAACCACACCGGTTTTAAAGGATATATATTTTTCGATACATACCGGCGAGACGGTGGGCATTGTTGGTAAAACCGGTGCTGGTAAAACCACTCTTTTAAAACTGCTCATTCGTGAGTTTGATAGTTATCAAGGTGAAATTAGATTTGGAGGGAAATCTCTGCAGGAATACAAGCTTGAAAAATTACGCGAGGCCATTGGTTATGTACCGCAAGATCATTTCTTGTTTTCAGCCTCTGTTAGTGAAAATATCGCCTTTACGAACCACGGGGCATCAATAGAGGAAGTCGAGAATGCCGCTAAGCTTGCCAATATCCATACTGATATCCTTCAATTTACTGAAGGCTATCAAACGGTTGTTGGAGAGCGTGGGGTATCCTTATCGGGCGGGCAGAAGCAAAGGATTTCGATTGCCCGGGCTATTTTGATGAAGCCAGAAGTGTTAGTACTCGATGATTCATTATCTGCAGTAGATGCAAAAACAGAAGAAGCCATTCTTTCAGCATTAAAACAGAATAGGGAAGGAAAAACAACCATCATTACTTCACACCGATTAAGTGCCATTCAACACGCAAATCTCATTCTCGTTCTTGAGGATGGAAAGATTGTGGAAAGAGGTACACATGAAGAATTGATGGAATCGGGTGAATGGTATAAGGAAATGTATTTACGCCAGCAGCTAGAAGAGTTGGTTGAGCATGGAGGGCATTAAGATGGATGAGAAAATTCAGCTTACAGATTGTGAACAAAGAAATATTTTATTCCGTTTGCTTTCTTATACGAAACCACATAAAAAAACGATTGTCACAGCATTTATCTTCTTACTATTAACAACGATCGGCGATATTGTTTTACCGATTATCGTAAAAATATTTATCGATGATTATTTAACTCCTGGGAAGCTAGAGTTTCAGCCACTTTTGATCCTAGGTTCCACGTACATGTCAATCCAAATGATTAAAGCGATTCTCATGTTTTTTCAATTGGTTAAATTCCAGGAACTGGCTTTGAAAATTATCCAACAGCTGCGCATTGATGTTTTTTCTAAAGTACAGTCGCTCGGGCTAAAGTATTTTGATAAGACCCCAGCAGGAAGTATCGTTTCAAGGGTGACCAATGATACCGAAGCCATTAAAGACATGTTTGTTACCGTTATTGCAACGTTTATCCAAGGTGGATTTTTATTACTAGGTATTTTTATTGCGATGTTTATTCTGAACATCAAACTTGGCTTATTATGTGTCGTGATCCTTCCGTTATTATTGTTTGTCATGAACCTATACAGAAAATTAAGTTCACGATTTTACCTTGATATGCGCGAACGGCTGAGTCAATTGAATGCCAAGCTCAGTGAATCATTATCTGGAATGGGAATAATTCAAGTGTTTCGGCAGGAAAAAAGACTCCGGGCAGAATTCGGAGCTATTAATGACCAACACTATCAGGCAGGAATGAAAAATATCAAAATAGATGGCCTCCTGTTAAGACCAGCGATTGATTTAATCTATATTTTGGGCTTAATCATTGTATTAAGTTATTTTGGAATAACGTCTTTTAACCATATGGTGGAAATCGGCGTGTTATATGCCTTCATAAATTATTTGGATCGTTTTTTCGAACCGGTTAATCAGATGATGATGAGGCTTTCCTTGTACCAACAAGCGATTGTCGCTGGCTCGCGTGTTTTTAAACTGTTGGATGAGGAAGAATTAGCACCAATACAAAAAAAAGAGCGGACCAATTCCATTGAAAGAGGAATGATTGAGTTTAAGAATTTAAGTTTTTCCTATGATGGAAAACGGGATGTGCTAAAATCTATTTCCTTCATGGCAAATCCTGGTGAAACAGTCGCACTGGTTGGCCATACCGGAAGTGGAAAAAGCTCGATTATCAATTTGTTAATGCGTTTTTATGAGTATGAACGGGGGGACATTTTGATTGATGGTCAATCGATTCGGAACTTCACAAAGACAGAACTCAGGGAGAAAATGGGCTTAGTCTTACAGGATCCATTCTTGTTCTACGGGACGGTGAAGGATAATATCCGCCTTCATTCGAATGAGATGACGGATGAACAAGTCGAAGAAGCAGCAAAGTTTGTCCAAGTCCACACCTTTATTGAAAAGTTGGAGGATGGCTTTGAACATAAGGTTGTCGAGCGTGGTACCACATTTTCAAGCGGTCAAAGGCAATTAATCGCTTTTGCCCGAACAATCGCCGCTAATCCCAAAATATTGGTACTCGACGAAGCGACCGCGAATATAGATACAGAAACAGAAGAAGCCATTCAAACCGCACTCGCCAAAATGCGAAAAGGGCGAACGACTATTGCCATTGCGCATCGCCTGTCAACCATTCAGGATGCTGATTTAATCTTAGTTTTGCATCAGGGGGAAATTGTTGAACGGGGAACCCATCAAGAACTGCTTGCCCAGGGTGGCTTGTACCATAAAATGTTCCTTTTGCAAAACGGAGCGGTTGAACGTCTGGAGGATGTTGTGAATTAATGGAAAAAAGCCTGGCGGCGAAGCCAGGCTTTTACTCGTTTTATAGGTCTATTGTCTATTTTTTATGGTGGCAACTTACAAGGATTTTTCTTTTAACAGGCAGATGAAGGCATCTTGTTTATATATATTCTATGATATTCATTTAAGAGATGATCAAGTTCCTGGCTGTAGCGAATTGCAACGGAGGATGTCAAGCCGTTGGTGATGGCGACTTGAATTAATTCAGCTCGTTTTTTTTCAATTAATGTAACTAAATCATTTTTTGTCACGGCCGATGTCCTTTCCGGAGTAACTCCTAAATTATGGTGCAAATAGACTACTAATATATCAAAATGACATTGGTTTTACTAGTATAACCCATGATGTAAATTTTTTCAAAGACATTTGTAAATAAATATCCAACGAATTTATGCATATATTTTAACAAGGGGGTTATTTCAGATGAACAGAAAAACAAGCGGCGACACAAAATATTCAAGTTAACCATTATCATTTATATCAAACATTTGTTAGAATATAAACGTATCGACTATAGTGGGAGTGTTAATATGTCAGATGTAAATATATTTTTAGCATTAGGAGCAGGATTTTTAAGCTTTATTTCACCTTGTTGTTTACCTCTTTATCCTGCATTTCTCTCTTACATTACAGGAATGTCTGTTGGGGAGCTAAAAAGTGAAAATGCGATGCTTCAAAAACGGAGTCTACTCCACACATTATTTTTCCTTTTAGGCTTTTCGATTATTTTTATTGCGATTGGATTTGGAACTTCGTTTCTAGGAAGCTTTTTCTTACAGTATAAAGATCTTATTCGTCAACTAGGCGGAATTTTTATTGTTTTCTTTGGTTTAGTGATCGTAGGAATTTTAAATCCGAAGTTTATGATGAACGATCGCCGCATTGAATTTAAAAATCGTCCTTCAGGTTATTTTGGTTCTGTTTTAATTGGGATGGCATTTGCAGCTGGTTGGACGCCTTGTACAGGTCCGATTCTATCGTTTGTTATTTCCCTAGCAGCCACAAATCCAGGTTCAGGTATGATGTATATGATTGCCTATTGTCTAGGCTTTGCCATACCATTCTTTATCCTTTCGTTCTTCCTTGGCCGCATGACTTGGATTAAGAAGAACAGCGGCAAAATTGTAAAAATTGGCGGTTACATAATGATTGTAATGGGGATTGTCCTATTCTTTGACTGGATGACTAAAATCATTACTATTTTTTCAGAAATGTTTGGTGGCTTTACGGGGTTCTAATGTAAACTCAAAAATGATAAATATATAAAAATATTATATTCTTTGAAAGGGAACTTCCTTAGGAGGTTTTTTCCTTTTTTTGTATCGATCACCTGTGTGTTAGAAATGGGAACATTTTATCATGAGATAATTTTTTTCAAATGAATTTATTTGAGATATAATGGGTTAGTAAATATATTAGATAAGGAATGAATCTAATGAACTTAGTTGTTGCTTCTTCAATTGGAGCGGTTTTTATGGGCACCCTTGCCTTGGTTGTCCGTATGAAAGCTGCAAAGAAACCCACGAATGCTCTTAAGATAATCCTTCCGCCATTCTTCATGTCGAGTGGGGCTTTAATGTACATCGAACCGCAATTTAGACTAAGTGGATCAGAAATGATCGAGGCAGCGGTCGTAGGGATGCTATTTTCTATTTTACTCATTAAAACCTCGAAGTTTGAGATCCGCGATAACGATATTTATCTAAAGCGATCGAAAGCATTTTTCTTTATTTTAATTGGACTATTAGTGGTTCGTCTCGTTATGAAGTCGGTGCTTAGTGCAACCATTGATTTTGGAGAATTAAGCGGAATGTTCTTTTTCCTTGCCTATTGTATGATTGTCCCATGGCGAATTGCGATGTATATGGACTACAAAAAGCTTTTTAGGCAACTTCATGGTGATAAGCAATTATAATTATGTGAGAGACTGGTCCTTTATTGGATCAGTTTTTCTTTTTGGATTTGTTAAATAATGAGTTTGAAATATTAGTCGAAAATGTTTGCAAAGTTCCGGGCTATTGGAGACAAAATTTAGGAAAAAACAATGAGAAGTGTCTCCAATAAAAACTATTGGCGACAGAAATCAGAAGAAATTAGTGAAAAGTGTTGCCTATGAGGGCTATTGACGACAAAAATCAGTGAAAAGTGTCGCCAATGAGGGCTATTGGCGACAAAATTTAGGGAAAAACAATGAGAAGTGTCTCCAATAAAAGCTATTGGCGAAAGAAATCAGAAAAAAGTTGTGGAATGAGTCGCTAATGAGGGCTGTTGACGACAATAGTTAGGGAAAAAGTCTGAAAAATGTATCCAATGGAGTCCGTTGATGTCAAAATAAAAAACCATCTATTAGCTAGACGGTTAAAATAGATGCTCAAAAGGAGCAACATCAATTCTATTTTCAAACAGCTTTTTTCGTAAAAATTTATGATCTCTTTTTGGTGTGGCTTGAATATATCCACGAATGACGAGGTCCTGAGTGATTTTAGGAGCTCTTTCTTTAAGGGCGATTTCGCCAATCTTTCCGGCAATCTTATGCCTGGCAACATCGCGGAATAATTCGGGAACAGGGCTGACTAAATCCTCTAGGAGTTCTTTCTCCTCGGGCCCCCACAAGTGCCGCGATTCATTTACATAGTGTTCTTCCCAATCCATAACTGATTTGCCATCTTCTTTCGGCATCTTCTTCAAAAACTTTCGGAACATAAAAAATCCACCGATGGCAAATGAGCCAACTAGGAAAAATACCCAGAACAGGATAAACCATAGAAACCAACCATGAAGCATATCTATTCACCTACAAGATAACTATTTTTCTTCTTATTATAGTCTGTTTTTATGAATTAAGACAAGTATTGTACAAAATTGAATGAAATTATACTTAAGATTTTAATCAAGAATCGAATCATTGTGAATGCGCGCTAAACAGGTTATTGTTCTGTAGTTTCCTGATGAAAAGCTTGTCGAAAAAATGACAAATCCATTGATTCTATTGATTATCACCATATTCCATAGTAATATGATATCAACTGATAGGGAAGCGAATTAATTTGTTTCTTTCGCCAAAAGACTGTGTTACTGTAGTCCAAACATCTTTGATATTATAACATCCATGGGGCTGAATGGGGTACTGGTGTCCTCCACAGTCTTCAAAACTGCTTGAGACCTGCGTGCCAGGTCTGGTGGGTTCGATTCCCACGCAGTCCCGCCAACTAAACCCAGTTATATCAAGGGTTTCGACTGTTTTTAAGCTCTGTTCTTCCGGCTGTTTGAACAGTGAGTTGAAAGTAAAAAGTCACCAGTATTTTTTCTGAAAATTACATAGTACTAGTGCGACTGATTTTAGGAGTACTAGTGTGTCAAATCCACTAAATTCTGTATGAAAGGTGGATTTTTTTTATGCAATCTGTTAGAAAATCTCAGCGAAAAGGTTCAAGAAGTACTCAGAATATTAAACGGTTTAAACAAACTGAACAAAAGATGACACTGTTTGAAATGTTTGAGCGATTTATGGCTTTCAAACAAACTGAGGGTTTGGCAAAGCCTACAATCCAAGGCTATTATGAACATTTTCATTATCTCAATGATTACTTGGAAGGAGATGTACCTAATGAAGAAGTTACTGTTGAATTGTTTCGAAATTATATTGGTTATATGCTTAATGACCAAGGTTTAAAACCAACTACTGTAAATGTACGTATCAGAACCAATCGTGCTTTCTTGCGACATTGTTATCAAGAAGGATGGATTGAAATACCTATTCACGAAAAATTTAAGCCCATTAAAACTCCTGAAGATGAAATACAATCCTTTACACCAGCTGAAATAAAAGCGTTACTAAATCAGATCGATGATTCAAGGTTCGTAGGATTTCGTGATAAAGTAATGATCTATGTATTATTAGATACAATGGTTAGAATATCGGAACTTCTTAACATGAGGAGAAGTAATGTGGATTTAAAGAGTGGGTATATCAAACTGGAACCGCATGAAACGAAGACAAAACGAAGTAGGAGTGTTCCAATCTCAACAAAGACATTTAAGCTTTTAGAAGAATATATGAGGGAATCAGACGATTTCGGTAGCGAATACCTATTTGTTTCATATGATGGTAGAGAAATTCTTAGTAATACATGGAGAAGAAGACTAACAGAATTAGGTGAAATGGCTGGTATATCTAATAAGAGAGTATCTCCTCATACTTTTAGACATACGGGTGCATTATTCTATATTATGAATGGTGGTGATCCATTCTCTTTGCAAAAAATATTAGGGCATAGTGATATGTCAATGGTTCGTAAATATATTCAGATGACAGATTCTGATGTTAAAAGACAACATAATTCCTTTTCCCCACTTAGAAATTTATTTAGAAGATGATCATACAAATTAAGTTCGCGTAAAGAAATTTTCGCTTTAATAGACCGACCGTTATACTATTTAACCACATGAAAAGAGTAAATCCTTTACTGGTAATAGGAAGATTTTAGGCAGTTAATTATACAATTGATTTTCGAAATTCCTGCCAAAATGTATCGGAAATACAACATCAACCAGCCTTCAATATAAGAGGCCTTAATAGATCCAATCAGTATGATAGATATCAAATTTGATTGAAGCTTATACCATATTTAAATAACACATTCCTGACTTGACGCCTTATTAGGGATTAAAAGTGATATTTTTTTGAGGGGGAAGTAGTCTAAGATGGGTAAGTTTTTCACATCTTTCGGTGGCCACCCCCCTTTTTGGTTTACAGGTGGATTTTATGCAGAAATCACTTTGGAATATGATGCAGTCATCGCTCAAGAAAAGAATGGAAGACCTTTTGGGATTGAGCACTTAAGGGAAATTCAACTGTCTAATAGAGATGTATTGGATGTGTTAGCAAAAGCGAGGGAGAATTTCAGTACAGCTGAATGGAAACAATTTCTACTTAGGAGTATAGGTATTGAACCTATTTCGCTTTCAGATAGAGCTAAAGATTCATTTCACCTACGGATGTTACCTTTGGTTGAAAGAAATTATAATTTGGTAGAATTAGGTCCACGAGGTACTGGTAAGAGCCATTTGTTTCAACAAGTTTCCCCATATGCACATCTAATTTCAGGTGGAAAAGCGACGGTTGCCAGGATGTTTGTGAATAATGCGACTGGTCAAAGGGGGCTCGTATGTCAATATGATGTTATCTGTTTTGATGAGGTATCTGGTGTATCCTTTGAACAAAAAGATGGTGTTAACATCATGAAGGGTTATATGGTGATTACAGCCAATGAAATGTACCATCCTTGACATAGTTTTTACCACTGAATGACAAAAAGTATACCAATTAATGACAGACAGTTTACCACTTCATACCTGGATATTTACGTTGAAATATAGAGTAGAGATTGTGAAGGTTTTCACTTAAACTAACGGGCAGTTTAGTGGAACAAGGAACATAATGGAAATCTTTATATAATACCACATTCACACAAACAAGCTTTAGTTGTATAAATCCTGAACTAATAAAAGGTTACAAAGAAAAATACCTTATCCTCAAGTACTGAGGCTAGGTAAACCTAGCCTCCCATTTATTACGCATTCTTTACCTTTGGTTGTGCAGAAGTTTGCTTACTAAAACTTCTAATATATAAATTATTCCCGATTAAACTAGCTATTGTGATTAAAGCTCCGATTAATTCAAACGGAGACAAGTGATAACCTTGAATAACAGAGATAATAAAGGTAGTTACAGGAACCATATTCATAAAGAGAATACCATTTATAGGCGTAATAATTCGATTACCAGTATTCCAAACAAAAATCGCTAATACCCCCGCAATCAGTGCCATATACAGGAGGGAACCTGAAACACCACCAATCATTGAAAGTGTTGGAACCTTTAACCAACCAATTAATGTTGCTAAACCTACCAAAATAATGTTTGAGATGGTTCCAAAAATCGTAGTTACTGTTGTATATCTCAATGGCGACCATTCTGGAAAAGAATTTCCACCCATTGTGTAGATGACAAAACACAATGCACCTATAAGTATGATCAGATAAGCAAACATATTGCCGTCCTCTGAAACAAAGACACTTAAATCTCCTTTTGAAATAACCATAACAACACCTATCAATCCTGTTAACATAAACAGAACTGTAAATAGTTTAGGCGAGCCTTTTTTAGTTACCCAATTCACGATTACTCCAAGAAGTGGTTGAACCGCCATTATTACCGCAGCTATTACAGTTCCTGATGGTCCAGCTAGTTTTTGCCCTAAAAATACTAGAAAACTAAAACCTGTAAAACCCATCGTTCCTAGAAACCATAATTTTATTGTTTTGCCTTCCGTAGAGAATTTTCCTTTTCCTTCAATTACGATTAGCAAAAGTACCAATACAACCATTGCTATACCATATCTGAGTAAAGTGAAATAAAATGGATCCATTATCTTTAGGGCATTTCCCATTACAGGAAACATTCCTCCCCAAGATGTAACAGCTATTAAACACATTAATATACCTGTTAGAAATTTATTTCCTTTCATCTATGATTCCTCCCCTTTAAATCTGATGTGACCCTCTTTAAAATCAAAACTTTTTATTGTTACCTCCCTAGAAAGGCTATAAAGGATTTAATCGGTTAACAATCTTTCGTTTATTATAAATATCCTTTATAATATGAGTCAAATTAATGTTAATCATATAACCATGAGGTGAATTCATGAACTTATCGCATATTCGTATACTGGTTGCTGTTGTGGAAACAGGTAGTTTTACCAAAGCAGCGGAAATGTTAGATATTACACAGTCAGGAGTTAGTCATGCAATATCCAGTTTAGAATCAGAATTGGAAATTCCGCTTTTAGTTAGGGAACGAAATGGAATCACATTAACTGAAAGTGGGGAACGAATCCTTGGTCACTGCCGAGAAATATTGTATCGGGTAAATCGTATTTCAGAAGAAGCACAAAAGTTTTCTAATATGGAGAAAGGGAAGATTCGGATTGGGAGTTTTCCGAGTGCGGCAAGCAGGCTTTTTCCAAAAATCCTCGCCTCTTTTCATCGAAAACATCCTAACGTAGAGATTGTTCTTTTTGAAGGTACGGATGAAGAAGTATTGGAATGGCTCCATTCGTTATCAATAGACATTGCCTTCACAACATCACAAGAAGATGGATTTGAAGTTATTCCTGTTAGTCGAGATCAATATTATGCTGTTCTACCTCCCGAACATCATCTTTTTGAATCCAATTTTCTTGATGTATCCAACGTTAAAAATGAACCATTTATCATGCCAAAAGGTGGATGTCAGCCACTTATAATAGAAACTTTTGCAAAAATAGGCATTTCACCCAATATTAAATATCAGGTACGAGATATGGGTACAGTATTGTCGATGGTTCAGGAAGGGTTAGGATGGACAATTGTTCCAGAGAAGGTTCTCCCAAATGAATTGACAGGCGTTTCTCCAATTCCTCTCTATCCATCAGTGTGGAGAAATATTGGGCTCGCTGTTCTTTCACTAAAAGAAAGTCCTGATATAGTTAAATCTTTCATTGAAGAAGCAAAAAAAGTATTTCAAGTGAAATGATAGCAGACTTTTTATCACAAAATTACAATAGATTATCAACCCATAAAAAGTAAAATTATGAAACAAGCTGGATATTAATTATTTAAATTTTATTGAAAAAATTTCCAAAATGTTTATAACAAGCAAGATTGTGAAGAAATGTACTTGAACTACTATGAAAATTCAC
>NZ_JAGGQY010000040.1:0-64854 GCF_018613105.1 Bacillus sp. ISL-77 | reverse complement strand
CCTTTACAACGGGTACAGTTTACATAATTGGCCATGCCTTTTTTAGATAATTCGAATTTATCTTCTCCGATTTCGGTTACGTAAGAAGGTTGGAATATCCAAAGTTTCTTCTTGGGAAACTTGGGTGTGGCGAACGGGTTCTTGCTGAACCTCTTCGCGTTTTGGCTGCTCTCTCTTACCATTGCCAATTGTCGGCTTGGCTTGTCCAAAAGTAGGACGAGTAGCTTTTGGCTGCATTCCTTCTTCTTTAAAGCCGGTTGCGATGACAGTAACAATAATTTCATCTTTAAGCGTTTCATTGATAACAGAACCAAAAATCATGTTAACTTCCTGGTCTGATGCGGTTGCTACAATATCGGCAGCTTCTTGTACTTCGTAAAGGCTTAAGTTTGTGCCACCTGTAATGTTCATAAGTACTCCTTGTGCTCCATCAATAGAGGTTTCTAATAAAGGAGAACTAATTGCTTTCTTAGCGGCTTCAGCTGCACGATTTTCACCGGCAGATACACCGATACCCATTAATGCTGAACCCTTATTAGACATAATTGTTTTTACGTCTGCAAAGTCCAAGTTAATAAGACCAGGGACAGCAATTAAATCTGAAATACCTTGTACACCCTGCCTAAGGACATTGTCTGCTTCACGGAAAGCTTCAAGCATTGGCGTACTTTTGTCAACGATTTCTAGAAGACGATCATTAGGAATCACAATTAGTGTATCTACAGCTTCCTTCATCGCACCGATTCCGCCTGATGCTTGACCTGATCGTTTTTTACCTTCAAATGTAAACGGACGAGTAACAACACCCACCGTCAATGCACCTAAGTCACGGGCAATCTGAGCAATAACGGGTGCAGCACCAGTTCCTGTGCCTCCGCCCATTCCAGCTGTAACAAATACCATATCTGCTCCGCTTAATGCTGCTTCAAGCTGTTCTTTACTTTCTTCTGCTGCTTTCTTTCCCACATCAGGATTAGCACCTGCACCTAGTCCACGAGTAAGTTTTGCGCCAATCTGCATCTTAACTTCTGCTTTAGAAAGATTTAATGCTTGAGCATCAGTATTTACAGCGATAAATTCTACCCCTTGAACGCCATGTTCAATCATTCGGTTTACCGCGTTATTACCACCGCCGCCTACTCCGATTACTTTTATTGTTGCAAGAGAATCTAAATTTGTATCAAATTCTAACATGACAATCCTCCTAATTCGTCGCTTCCTTTTTTGATTTTCCTATTCAAAAAAGTAACCAAGGAATTTTTTTACTTTTGATGACATCTTTTCTTCCGGATGTTTTTCTACTTTTGCTTTAGGTTGTTGTTGTTGTTGTTTTGGTACTCTCTTTTCTACAGGTTCAGAAATAGTCGATGAACCAATGGTACCACCTGGTAATCTAGCATTCTTGTAGGCATATTTAATTAAACCGACAGCTGTAGTATATTGAGGTTCTCTCACACCAATATAGTCAGGGACGGCAATCCGAACTCGATTTTGTAAAATCACCTGGGCAAGTTCTAGAACACCTTGCATATTTGCCATACCGCCAGTTAAAACATAACCGCCAGGAAGGTCACTTAATCCTAGGCGTTTCATTTCATGTAAAACTAGTTCAAAAATTTCTTCCATTCTTGCTTCAATAATATCAGAAATCTCAAGCTGATTAAATTGTTGATGCTGATCACTGCCGATTATAGGAACACTGAATACTTCATCTTCTGAAGCCTCATCATAAAATGCGTGTCCATGTTTTACTTTGATTTTTTCTGCATCTTCTGTCGAAGTCCGTAACCCTACAGAAAGATCTTTCGTGATATAATCTCCGCCAACTGGAATGACACTTGTTTGTGTGATAAATCCTTCTTCGAAAACAGCGATCGTTGTAGATCCTCCACCAAGGTCAATAAGAGCTACCCCGAGGTTCTTCTCATCCTTTGACAAAGCATAATCTCCAGCTGCCAAAGGCTGAAGGACAATGTCTACAATCTCAAGTCCAGCGCGTTCTACACAGCGAAGTGTATTAATGATTATCGATTTGGATCCGGTAATGAGTGTTCCATCCATTTCCAAGCGAACACCAATCATACCGCGGGGATCATTAATTTCATCTTTACCATCCAGTATGAATTGTTTTCGAATAACGCCAATGTTCTCTCTCTCAGGCGGGATAGAACCAACGTGGGATGCTTCAATGACACGAATGACATCCTCATTCGTAATCTCTCGGTTTTGGCTTGAAACAGCTACAATACCATGACATTGTTGAAGCATAACATTGTTTCCAGAAATGCCAACCACCACATCTCTGATTTCCATCCCAATCATTCTTTCTGCTTGCTCAATTGCCCTTCTAATCGAATGAACGGTGTCGTCCATGTCCACGATCGACCCTTTGCGCAATCCTTCAGATTGCACATTTCCAACACCAATTATATTTAACGAGTCTTTACCCGAGTCATTGACCATTTCACCAATGATAACTTTCACACTGGATGTACCGATGTCAAGACTAACATATATTTCATTGCTGTTCATTCTTTGGCACCTCCTTTAGATTTCCTTAAGTTGAACAACAACTATTTTTTTTGTTCAATAAAAGTTTCATAGTAATATTTAAATTATTCGTCACAACTAATTGATTCCCTTTAAAAAGTTTCAATTTTTTTCTACTTTTTCTTTGTTTGTTGACCATTTCGTCAATATTATTCGCCTTATTACGGCAATATTCTGAAATAATCTGACACCAAACGCGAAAACTGCCGCTAAATACAAGTCTACACCAAGATGAACACCGAGAAAAGCTAAACTTGCAGCAAGCATTATATTAAAAAAGAATCCTGAAACAAACACCTTTTCATCATATATATTTTGCAGATATGCCCTGATGCCACCGAAAAGTGTGTCGAATGCCGCTAAGACAGCAATCGACAAATAATTGGAATATTCTTCAGGTATTCGAATCTCCGTTAACAAACCAAGTATGATTCCAATTATTAATCCAATGAATGGAAGCCACATTAAGAATCGCCCCCTTCTTCTGTCGGTTCCATGTAGCGGATACGAATGGAATTATCATAGGCAGGTACCGTTACGTTCGGATTTGGTTTTGAAATAGAAAGTCTGAGATTTTCAATAAAAAATTCTTCCGTAGATTTAGATACTTTCATCCGATTGTATAATTTTTCAGCTGTATTATTATCATCTACACCCACGATAACTTCTATCGGCAAACTATTAATTGTATGTCCATCGATTTTTGTTTCCCGATTGATGTCCCGAATGACAGTCGTATTAATAATTCTTCGTCCATCAATCGCTACATATTTTGCTTCGTACATATTCAATTCATTGAGTAATCTTTTTAAAAGTTCTGGTGAAACCACCCTATTAACTGGAGTACCAGGCTTTATTTCTTCGATTACTGGCTCAATATGTAAGGTAATTCCAGGAACAGTAATTTTGGATAATCCAGCTTCAATCTTTAATTCATCTAATGTATCCTTTAAAGCTTGTTCCTTACTTTGTTTTCGCTTAGATTCATAGGCTGCCAGCTTTTCTTCATTTGAACGGATTTCACTTAATAAATTGGATTGAAGTTCTTTTTCTTTAAGTAACGCTTCACGAAGCTGCCAAATATCGCGTGTGTCACGTTCAGCAGGTTTTTTTACTGTTTGAAATTGGATCGCAATCATGAAACCGACCAAAATTGCTATTAATGTAAAACTTGCATTAATTTTTTGGTTGTCCACCTTTTTTCACCTAACCTTTTATATAATCATCCCGTGGACACTACTCCTGAAAATGGCTAACTTCCTAGAATTGGATTTAGGACAATTTCATCATTTTTTTCTAATGTAAAAACAATATTATCGTTCACTAGTTGATCCTTAACCCCTCCAACTAAGTTTATTGATGATGAAAGGACGTCAGGGTCTCCGATTGCTGTAATAATAAATGGTGCTGGATGTTCAATTCCATCCACAGTAATAACCGGTCCATTACAAATAATATAAGAATGACTTGTCAGCCTTTGCCCATTTATAGCAACAGCTGCTGCTCCTGATATATATAGTTCATTCACCACTTTAAATACATGGTGTTCATGAACAAGGTAATTATTAATATTATCTTCTTTTGGGTCGTATGCACCGTCAGTGAGAGTAATCTTAACCCCTTTACCCTGTACCTTCACCTTCCCCAAGAACATACGATATTTTTCGGCATCCTCAGCAAGATTAAGAAAGACCTGTGCTTCCTTTGAGAGGTCTTTTTCATTTTTAAGAACCAAATCTTGTTTTTGATGTAACTCTTTTTGCAGTTCTCGATTACTCTTTTCTTCTGAAATTAATTGATTTCTTAATGCTAGTGTCTTTTCCCACTGTTTACCCGATACATTTGGCTTCTCATTTTTATTTTCTATTTGCGTCAAATGATAAGAAAAGGCAATCATAAATCCTAATACAAGGCAGACGAGGGACAAGATAACATGTTTACCCTTCACCTTTATCTTGCTCAACTTCTTTTTCCTCCCCTTCTGTTTCAAAAGCCTTAAAGTAAGATCCTACTTCTAAGTCAATAATTCCCTTTTTGTTAGGATCTAATTGGGAGATAATTGAGGGATAATGCACCATTTTTTCTGAAAAACTTCTTAATGTCGCACTCACCTCGAATCCATCATTCATAAATAAGGATATATGAAATGGATCTGTTTTCTTGGGAGTATAATGGATTTCAGAGATCGAGTTTGAAATTTCTCTTGGAAGTTGTTCTAACTCTTTAACCAATTGATTGAGGGCTGCCCCTTCTTTAAACTCAAATAAAATTGGAGAATTAACAGGAATTTTATTTGCTGCTCGATTTTTTAGAATTTTCCCATTATCCATAACTGGAAGGAAATTATTCCCTTGTTTTAGATAGGCAATTCTTTTATATTCTTTTACTTGAATAATAACTGTACTAGGCCAGTGAATTTGAATATCAGCTTTTTTGATCTCGGATAATCGCTGTAATTTTACAATGGTTTCTTCCTTTTTTATTTTCCAAATATTCGTATTATTCGAAAGGCCGCTCTGACTGACTAATTCTTCAGCGGAATACACTCCATTGCCTTTTATTGTTATCGTCTTTACATGACTTAATGGTGATTGTGAGTAGGCGATAACTACTATCATTGTAAAAAACAGAATTAACAGGAGCACAAGGCGTCTATTCGCTTTTCGTCGTCTTTGCTCTTTAAGTTTAGGGATACGATCCTCGAGAGCAACGATTTTACCTTTTTCCATTTATTATTCCTCCAAATAAAAAGCAGCTGCCTCAGGAATAGCTAACTAAGCCTGTCCAAACATTCGATAGTGTTACCTTGAAAAGAGAAACAACGGCACGAAAAATCATGCCGTCAGTTACTTTTCGAGGTTGCACCTATAATATTATCAGTAATTATAACACAATATTTGTCATTCGTACGATTATTTTCTTTCTTATTTCCGTCCGATTATTTCTACCTCTGTTTCCATTTTTACATTATAAAGGCTGTAAATGGTATCCTTTACATGCTGAATTAAGTCAAGCACATCTGCTGCAGTAGCATTTCCAGCATTTACTATAAAATTCCCATGCATTTCCGATATTTTTGCACCGCCAATACTATATCCCTTTAACCCAGCATCTTCTATTAATTTTCCTGCGTAATTCGGAAGCGGGTTCCTGAATATACTGCCAGCACAGGGAAAATTCCATGGTTGGGTATCTTTTCGATAATCCTTATTCTTGATCATTTGTGATACAATGACTGCTTTATCACCTTCGACAAGTTGAAATGCAGCTTCTACAACAATGCCTGGTCTAATTTTCTGCAAGACAGATGTTCTATACGAGAATTTCATTTCATCATTCGAAAGCCACTCCATCGTCCCATCTTCAAATAAAATATGAGCCCTTGTCAGTATTTTGCTAATATCTGAGCCGTGTGCACCAGCATTCATATAAACAGCACCGCCAACAGACCCAGGGATTCCACTGGCAAATTCTAATCCGGCCATCCCTTTCTTGCTAATAAGTGTAGCCAAACTTATCAGGGAATGTCCGCCTCCCACTGTAATCTCTGAGCCATTAATTTTAAGTCCATCCACTCCAGAGCCAAGTTTAATTACCGCTCCTTCGATGCCTTTGTCAGAGACTAAAAGATTAGAACCTCTGCCAATCGCCCGCCAATTTAAGCTGTGTTTTTTTACCAACCCCATCACCTGTTTTAAATTTTCAACTGATGAAGGCTCAATAAAAAGATCAGCAGGACCGCCGATTTTGATTGTGGTGTGGTTGACAAGAGGTTCATTTATTTTCACTTTTCCTATATTTGAATTTTGCAATTCCGTTATTATTGCGTCCATATTTACCACCTATCTTTCGAAGATGCATTTATTTCAGTTTATGCTAAAAACGATTATGGGCTACCTTTGATTTGTTTTTACAAGCTCTTGCATTAAGGAATACAGTCTAATAGCTGAATCAGGCACACCTATTTTTTTAGCTTTTAGCTTCATTTCCTTTAAATTTTCATTATTTAAGAGAATACGATCGATGTGGTTCACAAGACTTTTATTATTTAAATCTTTTTCTAATAGTAATTCTGCCGCACCATGGTCACTTAAAGATTTAGCGTTTTTCTCTTGATGATTATTTGTAACATACGGGCTAGGAATAAGAATGCTTGGAATACCGAGCGAGGTAATCTCTGCTAGTGTCGTTGCTCCTGCTCTTGAAACGACTAGATCAATCCCCGCCAGAACCTCTGGCATATTATGAATAAAGGGCTTAATTACTACATTTTTGGGGTTTCCAATTAGATCTACTTCTTTTTTGACATCCTCAAAATGAACGTCTCCTGTAATATAAAGAATTTGATATGGCTTTTCAGCCAATTCCCCAAATGCCTTTACAACAGCCTCATTAATTGGCCTGGCACCACGGCTGCCGCCAAAGATTAAGACTGCTGGTATTGTTGTACTAAGCCCAGCTGCAAGACGTCCTTGAATCCCATCCTTGCCAATTACTTCGGATGCACGAGGATTACCTGTGAAAACAGTCTTCTCTTTCGGAAAGAATTCTTTGGCTTCTTCAAAACAAATCGCAATTTTATTTACATAACGGCTTAAAAATTTATTGGTAAGTCCAGGAACACTATTTTGTTCGTGGATAATCGTTGGAATACCGAGCTTTGACGCAGCATAAACAACAGGTCCGCATACATATCCGCCTGTTCCAATGACAATATCAGGTTTGAACTCTTTTAACATTCTTTTACTGTCTTTTACCCCTTTTAGAAAACGTAGGACAGTTTTTATATTTTCAAAGGAAAGCTTTCTTTGAAAACCAGTAATATGAATTGCTTTAAAAGAAATATTCTCCATCGGAACAAGCTTACTTTCCAAACCATTTTTAGTCCCAATATATAAAAATTGTGCATCTTTATTCTGTTTTTGAATTTCTCGAATTAGTGCGAGAGCAGGATAGATATGTCCGCCAGTCCCTCCACCGCTAACAACTATTTTCATTTTTCCACCTCATTAACTATTTAACACCTTATTGCCATAACTATCTTACTATAAAAACGAACGAAATAAAGCATATGAAAAAAGAATGTTATCTAATTGTAACCTTATGAATTAGATTTCGCTAAAAATAAAAAGAACCCTGCTGCTAAACAGGGGTAAGGTTCAAAAGCGAGAATACCTGCTAATATTAAGGAGAACACCGATCGCCATTAACATCAGGGTCAATGAAGAACCCCCATAGCTCAAAAATGGCAAGGTAATGCCCGTAACGGGCATTAGCCCTGTGACAACTCCAATATTAATCATTACCTGAATAGCCACCATGGCGATGATCCCTACGGCTAAAAAGCTGCCATATAAATCCGGTGCACCTAGGGCGATTCGAATACCTCTCCACAACAACAGTGCAAATAATAGTAATATAAATGAACCACCGATAAAACCTAATTCTTCAGATAGTATTGCAAAGATAAAGTCGGTCTGTGGTTCTGGTAAGTAAAAAAACTTCTGTCGGCTTTCGCCAAGTCCAAGTCCAAACAATCCGCCAGGTCCAATCGCAAAAAGCGATTGAATCATTTGAAAGCCACTTCCCTGCGGGTCGGACCATGGATCTAAAAAGGAAGTTATCCTTTTCATTCGATAAGGTGCGGAAGCAATTAAGCCGACAAACCCTGCTATACCCAACAGTCCAAGGAAAGAAAAATGGCTAATCCGTGCACCAGCAATAAAAATCATGACGACACAGGTTCCCATCATAACTGTTCCCGTACCTAAATCAGGTTGGAGCATGATCATTGAAAAGGCTAAAAAGGCAAGCCCTAATGATGGAACAAGACCTTTCTTAAATGAAGTAATGAGCTTTTGCCGTTCGGACAGATATTTTGCCAAAAAAGCTATCATCGCCAGTTTCATAAATTCTGAAGGTTGAATTGAAAAAGCCCCTACACCAATCCAACTTCGAGATCCATTTCTTTCATTACCTATTCCCGGAATTAAAACAAGAATAAGTAGGACAAAACAAATAATAATAAAGGTTTTCGACCAAGTCCTCCACGTCCAATAGTTGATGTTCATAATAAAAAACATAGCAGCGACTCCTACCCCTGCAAAAAGAGTTTGTCTTTTCGCAAAGAAAAAGGAATCATTAAATTTATATTCAGCCCAGATAGCACTTGCGCTGTAAACCATGATAAGCCCTATTGCCAGAAGCGTGAATGTTACGATCATTAAAATAAAATCGGGAGTTGTTCTTTTTGTCGGCACCACAATACACCTCAACTGCTAGTTTTAGGGCTTTGCAGAACCACGCGAGGTACAAGCCCTTACTTAAGCTTATGCACCGCTTCGATAAAAATGTCTCCCCTGACCTCAAAAGTTTTATATTGATCCCAGCTCGCACAAGCAGGAGATAACAATATTACGTCACCTGATTCGGAGTATCGATAAGCTTCAGGCACTGCCTTGTCAACATTATCGACACGGATGATTGTTTTTATTCCAGCCAATGTCCCGATCCGTTCCATCTTAGGAGCGGTTTGCCCAAATGTAATCATTGCTTTTACATTTTTTAAATAAGGCAGGAGCTCATCAAACTCGTTACCGCGATCCAAACCGCCTGCCAGCAGAATAACAGGTGCTTCAAACGCAGCTAAAGCATTAATGGATGCCAGAATATTCGTCGCTTTAGAATCATTATAGAATTTTCTACCGTTCACTTCTGTAACGAATTGCAGGCGGTGCCTGACACCAGTAAATGTACGCAGAACCCTTTGAATCGCGCTATTTTCTACGCCTGAAAGCTTTGCCGCAGCCATAGCAGATAAAATATTTTCAAGATTGTGGTTGCCCGGCAGAGCTATTTTCTCAATTTCCATCACTTTTTCTCTATTAAATATAATCCAACCATCGGAAATATAAGCACCTTCCGACAGTTTCTTCTTTGTAGAAAAAGGAATGATGCTGGCCTTAGAGTGACGAGCAACTTCTAAAGTTTCTTCTTGATCCGCATTGACAATGAGATATTCAAGTTCTGTTTGATTTTTTGTGATGTTTGCCTTTGCTGTAATATATTCTTTTTTTGTCCCATGATAATCCAAATGGGCATCATATAAGTTTGTAAGAACGGCAATTTTAGGATTAAAATTGACAATCCCCATTAATTGAAACGAAGATAATTCAATGACAATCGTATTGTCTGCAGTTGCTTCCTCCGCAACACCTGATGCCACTGTACCAATATTCCCTGCAATTAGCGGGTTCTTTTCATCCTCTTTCAACATTTCATAGACTAAAGTTGTCGTAGTTGTTTTCCCGTTTGTTCCTGTAATAGCAATAAATGGGGCTTCCGAAACCTCATACGCAAGCTCTACCTCGGTGATTACCGGAATTCCTTTTTCAATAGCTCCAGCAATCATTGGGTTGTTATAAGGAATACCTGGATTCTTAACGATCAGCTCGAAGCCTTCATCAAGAAGTTCAATAGGATGTTCACCACAAATCACTTTTATCCCTTGTTCTAATAGCCCTTGTGCCTCAGGATTTTCCGAGAATGGCTTTTTATCATTAACCGTCACAAATGCTCCAAGCTTATGTAATAGAGCGGCTGCTGTTACCCCGCTTTTCGCCAAACCAAGGACAAGAATTTTTTTATGACTGAAAGTTTTAATCTGTTTCAATTTATAACCACACCTCTATATAGATTCCTAGTATCGCAAGGATTAATCCAACACTCCAAAAAGTGACGACAACACGCCATTCCGACCAACCTACTAATTCATAATGGTGATGCAATGGGCTCATACGGAAAATCCGTTTACCGGTTGTTTTAAAGGAGATAACCTGTAAAATAACGGATAATGTTTCAATGACAAATACTCCTCCGATAATGATAAGCAAAATTTCAAGTTTGGTAAGAATTGCGATAGTGGCAATTGCCCCTCCAAGGGCAAGTGAACCGGTATCTCCCATGAAAACCTTGGCTGGATGGGCGTTAAACACCAAGAACCCTAACACAGCTCCTACAACCGCCACAGAAAATATCGCAATTTCCATCTGTGATTGATTCCAAGCAAGTACTGCTAGTGCACCAAAAGCAATTGCTGCGGTACCTGACACCAGGCCATCAAGTCCATCGGTTAAGTTGACCGCATTTGAAAAGCCAACTAACCAGAATATGATGAAAAAGATGAAAAACCAGCCTAAATCAAATGTTGTATCAGTAAATGGAATACTAATTTCGGTAGAGAAACCTTGTTGTTTATAGATAAGATAAAAGATAATTGAAATAATGATTTGACCTGCTAGCTTTTGTTTAGAGGTTAATCCTAAATTCCGTTTTAACGCAACTTTGATAAAATCGTCTAAAAAACCAAGCAATCCAAAACCAAGCGTTACAAGAAGCAGCAAATATGTTTTAACGGTCGGTTCAGAAAATTTTCCAGTCATTACAAGTGTCGTAATAACGATCGAAAACAAGATCATCACACCACCCATGGTTGGTGTGCCAGATTTTTTCTGGTGGGATTTTGGCCCTTCTTCACGAATGCTTTGTCCAAATTTCAACCTTCTTAAGAAGGGAATAAATACAGGAGAAAGCAATACTGATATAAGAAAGCCCATAATTATTGTGAAAAAAATAACTTGCTCGAGCATTTTATTCCCTCCTTTCAGGTTTGTTTTTATTAATTACCTCGTTTAATAACACAGATATATCATATGTTTCGTTATTTTTATTAAGAAGTTTTTTATTTGAAAATTTAAAGTTAGTTATCGCCATAATTTTGTCTGTTTCTCCATTTAATTTTTCAATATATCTATTTAAAATTGTTACAATTGCATCAGCAGGATCGTTTGTAAAAAATACTGGAAAATGGTTCGGAGTATACCTTGGAAGATCGTGTTCTTGATTCCAAATAGCTGCGATTGCTCCATTGGCAATCGCTTCTGAAAGCTCACCATACATTCCGTTATATGACACAAATAATCCTTTTGGCTGCGCTTCGTTTGCTTGGTCGCTAACCGAAGCAAACAAAAAATCGTCTTGGATTCCACGGCTAGAATCAAATAGACCTCCCAAGTCTTTCAAAGCTAAATACATAGCTATCTCCCCTCAATCGCTTCCCGTGCTACCAGCCTGTCATCAAAATCGTGAACGACATTGCCAATAATTTGATATGTTTCATGGCCCTTACCGGCTATTAAGATCACATCTCCTGTTGTTGCCTGTTGTATTGCTGTATGAATCGCTTCTTTACGGTCAGGTATGATCTTATATTTTTCACCCTCAACCCCCGCTTCCATTTCCTTCAATATTGCTAATGGGTCTTCACTTCTAGGGTTATCTGACGTGAGGATAGGATCTGTGGCCAATTGACAGGCTATCTGAGCCATCAATGGCCGCTTCGTACGATCTCGATCTCCACCGCAGCCTACGATGACGAAGATTCTTTTTTTGGCAAAATGCTGAACCGTCTTTAATACATTTTCAAGGCTGTCAGGTGTATGGGCATAGTCAACAATAACCGTGAAATCTTGTCCTGCATTTACAAGTTCAAACCTTCCTGATACACCTTCTACACTTTCAATGGATTTAATAATTTCATTAATTTCGACTCCGGACACAAGTGAGGCAGCAATACTTGCTAAAACATTATAAACACTGAATTTCCCAATTAATTGCATTTGGATCGGAAATTTTTCCGTTTCGACAAAAAGATTGAAATGAGTACCAGAGGAAGTCATTTGGATGTTTTTCGCTTGAATATCGGCCTTGTTGTCGATTCCATATGTAATTACATGTGCGGCAGTTGACCTGCTATACATATCAGAGGCTGGGTCGTCTGCATTTAAAACAGCAAATTTTGGTTTATGATGATCAAATGTATTACCGAGCTGGGCAAATAATAAACTCTTCGCACGCTTATATTCATCCATTGTCTTATGATAATCCAGGTGGTCTTGCGTTAGATTTGTAAACACTGCCACATCATAATCGCAGCCATGGACCCTGCCAAGGTCTAAGGCATGCGAAGAAACCTCCATTACAGCAGTAGTTACACCTGCTTCAACCATTTGCTGAAAGGTTTTTTGAAGTATCAAGCTTTCAGGTGTGGTGTTTTTGGTTTCAATCGTCTTTTCAGCTATTTTAGTGTACATCGTGCCAATCAAACCAGTTTTTTGACCAGCATCTACCATTATTTTTTCAATTAAATGACTGGTGGTTGTTTTTCCATTTGTTCCTGTGATCCCAATTAAATGCAGCTTTTTAGTTGGCTGCCCATAAAGAGTATCAGCTAACACAGCCATTGCTCTTGTTGTATCTTTTACAAGAATAACAGGCACATCAAGTGATAACGGACGTTCCGCAAGTATGGCTGCTGCGCCGTTTTTGACAGCTGATTCTGCAAAATCATGACCATCAACTGTATAACCTTTAATACAAATAAATAAGCTCCCTTTTTGCACCTTCCGATTATCGTTTTCGATCGATGTAATTTCCAGATCTTCACCTTTAAAAGGAACTAAAAGATGCAAATTCTTAAGCAGCTTTTGTAGCTTCATTTCTCTCAAATCCTCTCATGACCGTACATACATATTACCAGTATTCACCTTAAAATTCTTCTTAACGAAAGTTCCATCTTATTTTACATTAAAATATTTTATTTTGCTATTTAGTTATATAAGCTTAAAGAAAAAATTAGGCGGCGGAAAACATTCCGACCGCCCTAACAATAAGAAATTCAACTCGAGTTATTCTTCTTTACCAAAATAAAGCCTAATTTTTGACCCTTCCTTCACTTTGGTTCCGGCTACAGGAGATTGCCTAATAACCACATCTCCCTCCCCGCTGGCATCTACCTTTAAGTTAATAAGCTGATCCATTAACTCCATTTTTGTTAAACCGGTAAAATCAGGAAGTTTTATTAAAGGAGTATCTGGCCATTTTAGTTCTTTTTCAATTTGATCCTTTCTCGGCTCAACCCCCATTGCTTTCATGCTATCTTTCATAATATTACCTACAATTGGAGCGGTAATGGTTCCCCCAAATGCCGTAACTCCTTTTGGGTTATCAACAGCAACATAAACGACAATCTGTGGGTCATCAGCAGGGGCAAAGCCCATAAAAGAAACAATAAAGTTATTTTCTAAGTATCTGCCGTTTTGTGCTTTTTGCGCAGTCCCTGTTTTACCACCAACACGATAGCCTTCAACAAATGCCCTGCCACCTGTCCCTTGGGCCACTACACTTTCAAGTGCATGGCGGATTTCCTTTGAAGTTTTCTCGGAAATTACTCTTCTTTTTTCAACAGGAGAATTCCTCATTACAATCTCTTTGGTTACAGGATCAATTAACTCTTTCGCAATGAACGGCTTGTATAATATTCCGCCATTGACCGCTGCTGACACTGCGGTTACCTGCTGGATCGGTGTTACAGATACTCCTTGTCCAAAAGCAGTTGTTGCCTGTTCAACAGGACCTACGCGGTTCAAATTAAATAAAATCCCTGTTCCTTCACCTTGTAAATCAATTCCAGTTTTCTGACCAAATCCAAAATCCTTAACATATTTAAAAAGCTTTTCTTTTCCTAGTCGTTCACCTAATTCAACAAATCCAGGGTTACACGAGTTTTCAACAACCTCTAAAAATGTTTGATCACCATGCCCGCCCCGCTTCCAGCATTTTAACCTTGCACCTGCTACTTGAACCGACCCAGAATCATGGAAATGTTCCTTTTCCAAGTTAACCTTTCCTTCATTCAATGCTGCAGCAAGGGTAATAATTTTAAAAGTTGAACCAGGTTCATAGGTTGACCAAACTGGCAGGTTCCGATTATAGACCTCTTGGGGTACATTCCGGAAATTAGCAGGATCAAAAGTTGGTCTGCTTGACATCGCTAAAATTTCACCACTATTTGGGTTCATAGCAATGGCGATAATACCATCTGGGTTGTATTTTGCCTCAGCAATATCTAGTTCTCTTTCGACAATGGTTTGTATCTTTGAATCGATTGTCAGTTTTAATTCAAGGCCCTTTACAGGGTGCTCATAATCATCAGCCATGCTATTCATTCTTTTTCCTTTAGCATCCGCATAAAATTTAACTGCTCCACGTTCACCTCTTAACTCTTTATCATAGTACTGCTCGAGTCCCATCAAACCTTGGTTATCCACCCCAGTGAATCCAAGCACATGGGAAAGATAACTCCCATTTGGATAATGGCGCTTGGAGTCTTCCCCAATATAGACGCCATCAAGACCGAGGGCTCTGATTTCTTTTGCCTTTTCATGGGAAATTTTTCTCCCTTCCTTAATCCGAACGGAAGAAGCACTTTTTGTAATTTCTCGATAGGCTTTCTCTTTTGGCATATTTAACACAGAGGCCAGCTTCTCTGCTGTTGCTGCCGGATCTTTTACTTGTCTTGGCATAACATAAACAGTTGGCGCACTAATATTTGTTGCTAATGGGATCCCATTCCGGTCAACAATTTGTCCGCGCTCAGGTTCGAAGGGGATATTTCGGCTCCAAGAATCCCTTGCCCCTTTAGTCAGCCAATCTCCAAGGACAAATTGCACATATCCAAGCCGCACATCAATAATTAAGAAGGTTAGAATACCAACGAATAGAGCAATCATTAATCGATTACGGACAGTTACATTTGAAACTCGCATATTTTGAACGACCCTCCTTTTTCTATCGTTCATTTATATGCTTGTACTTTTTTTATTAGAACGCCGACTAACGTTAATAAATAAGAGAAAATCCCGCTCTAGTAAGCGGGATTAACGTTTAATCTTGGACTATTTCTTCAATGGTTTCTTCTGATTGGTCTTGACCATTTGAATTAGCCTGATTTTCTTGAGTCCACTGTTCTTCAGGAGTTTTTAAATCAACTATTAAGAAATCACCGTTTCGCATAATCGTTTTTGGTTTGATATTTTGCTGAGTTACGTAGCCTTGTCCCTTTGAATTCAGTTTTAAGCCAGCAATATTGGCTACTTTCATTACATCTCTAAGTGACCAGCCTGTCATATCTGGGGCCAGTTTATCTCCATTTGTTTGGATGATTACCTTTTCCCCCTCTAAAACAGTCGTACCTGACTCTGGTAGTTGTCTGACAACTTTTGTTCCTTTCCCTATTACAACGGTTTCAATGTCCTTTGCCTCTAGTTCTTTTTCTGTTGCCTCGACCGACTTCCCGATAAAATCTGATAGTTTATTTAATTGTGCTTTTTGACTCTTAGAAGGTTGGATATTTAAATATTGCAAGCTGTTTTTCATGACAGGATTAAAAATTGCCGAGACAGGAAGGGCACCTATGCCGGTTCCATCAAGATCAGGCTGCTGAACAGCAACATATACAATCAACTTGGGATCATCCTTAGGGGCCATGCCTAGAAACGAAAACATATAGTTATCTGCCCCTTGTAAATATCTTCCGTTCGGTCCTGGGATATTAGCTGTCCCCGTTTTACCAGCGACACTGTAGCCATCAATTTTGTAACGGCCACCCGTTCCATTAGGTGAAGTAACAACGGTTTCAAGGATATCACGAACCTGTTTGGCAGTCTCTTTTGATATAGGAGTTGAAACGACCTCAGGAGTGGTTGATTTAATCGTTTCTCCTGTGTCATGATTGACAATTTTTTTGACAACATGCGGCTTTATCATTTTCCCGCCATTAGCTATCGCTGTCGCCGCTTGAATTTGTTGAATCGGTGTAATTGCCGTTCCCTGTCCGTATGCAGTTGTAATTTTTTCAATCGGATAAGTAAACTGAATCTTTCCTGAGGTTTCATCGGGAAGATCAATACCCGTAGGTTTATCAAAGCCAAATTTTGTTAAATATTCTCTAAACTTTTCAAAACCCAATTTCTCCTTCGCAATCTTCGCAAATGCAACGTTTGATGAACGTTGCACACCTTCAAGATAGGTGATGGTTCCCCAGCCGGAGTAATTATGGTCATGAATTGCTTTATCCTTTTTGGTAACTTGATAGGAACCAGATTGATAGGTTTCATTCGGATTAAAAACCTTTTCTTGCACCGCTGCTGCAAGTGTAAATATTTTCATTGTCGATCCAGGTTCAAATGAGGTTTCAATAGCTTCATTATGCCAGCCTTTATCAATTCCTTCTTTTGTTTTTGGATGGAAGGACGGCCGTTGCCCCATCGCTAATATTTCTCCTGTTTTCGGATCGGCTACAATTGCAATAATTTTTTGAGGTTTATATTCCTTATCTACCTTGTTCATTGCATCTTCTAAAAAGGTTTGAATTTTTTGGTCTATGGTCAAATAGACATCATTCCCATTTTGAGCAGGAGTAATTTTTTCCTTCTCGTCCGGAAGTATATAGCCCCACAAATCACTCTCAAAATTTAATTTACCATTTTTTCCTGTTAATTCATCATTTAGAATTTTCTCGATTCCCATTTTCCCAATTGATTTAATCGTTTTATCCTTTTGCTCAATCCGGTCTGCATACCCAACTAAATGTGAAGCAAAAACTCCGTTTGGGTAAAAGCGTTTGGACTCACGGAGAAAAGTTATTCCAGGCAACTTTAAATCTTCTATCTTTTTCTTTGTCTGATTAGTAATATCTTTGCCTTCCTTGCCAAACTCAACCTGAAATTTCTTATTTCTTATTCCTGTAGTTAAAATATTATAAATCTCTGACTCATCCATTTCTAAGTATTTAGCTAATTCCTTTGCTGTTTTGTCTGGGTTTTTAACGTGTTGCGGTTTTTTGGGATTCGTCGTCATCTTCTTATCTAAAATAGCGATTAATTTATAGGCATTCGTATCTTCAGCAATTACCCCGCCATTCCGATCAAAGATATCGCCCCTTAAGGCCGCCAAATTCCCTTCCCTGCTATATTTCTCTTGAGCTTTCGCAGCAAGAGGCTGCCCGTCTACTTCTCCAGAGATTTGTATCGAAAAATACCTACAGAGTAATACAAAAAAGAGCAAGCCAAATAATCCAAATAAAATGGCTGCTCCTGCATTCATATATGGTTGTTTCTTGTTCATTTTAATGCACTACCTTGACATTATTTTCATTTTTAATAAGGCCCATTTCATTGGCCTTTTGATAAATTCGATCATATGCACTTAATTCGCTTACCTGAACCTGTAAATCACTATTTACCTTCTGTTGTTCGGACACCTTTGCTTCAATAACCTGGATGTCCTTATTGACCTCGTAAATTTTAGATTGGTTCGAAATAATGTGAATCGCCCCAAAACATACAAATCCAGCAAAGGCTAATCCAATTATTTTTTCTCCTGGAGTAAGCCAGGATTTTTTGATAATTACTTGACCTTTTTTTTGGACTTTCTGCTCTGTTTGTTGCTGCTCTAGATACTTCCTGGCAAGATTACTCAAACGCTTCCCCTCCAGATTTTATTCATTTTCTACCACCAATGCATAGGTGATAGTATTTTTTATAATTTTTCTGCAATACGGAGCTTTGCAGATCGGGCACGATTGTTTTGTTCTAATTCTTCTTCAGATGGAAGAATTGGTTTCCGTGAGATTAGCTTTAAGATCGGTTTATACTCATCTGGAATGATTGGTAAACCTGGAGGTAAATTAGGGGTTTCACTTGCTTTCTTAAGGGCTGCCTTGCAAATCCTGTCCTCTAGAGAATGAAAGGTAATAACACTTATTCTCCCCTCTGGGTTTAATAAGTCAATTGCTTGATTTATCGACTTTTCAAACACAGCTAATTCATCATTAACAGCAATTCTTACTGCTTGAAAAACTCGCTTGGCAGGATGTCCACCTTTTCTTCTAGCAGGTGCTGGAATAGCATCCTTAATCAATTCAACTAATTCTGCCGTTGTTTCAATTGGTTTTGCAAGTCTTGCCGCTTCAATTTTACGTGCTATTTGTTTAGAGAATTTTTCTTCTCCATAGCGGAAAAAGATGCGAACTAAGTCTTCATATGCCCAATGATTAATCACATCATAGGCAGAAACATCAGCATCATTATCCATCCTCATATCGAGTGGTGCATCATGATGATAGCTAAAACCTCTTTCTGGTGTATCCAATTGTGGTGAGGATACCCCAAGATCGTATAGGACTCCGTCAACTTTAGCAATTCCTCGATCATTAAGCTCTTCTTTTAAATATAAGAAATTGCTTTTTATTATCTCTAATCGGTCTCCATATTGTGCCAACTTCTCTTTAGCATGTGCAATAGCTGTCTCATCCTGGTCAAATGCAAATAGTTTACCGCGGGCTCCGAGTTTTGAAAGAATCAAGGAACTGTGTCCCGCCCCACCCAAAGTACAATCAACATAAATACCATCTGACTTAATATTTAATCCATCAACAGCTTCCTTTAACAACACAGTTGTATGTTCAAACATGTAGTAACCACCTTTTCCAATCGAACGATATATAACAGAAAATATATTAACATAATTTATCCATTATATATCAAAGCCAATCATATTTTCTGCAATTTCCGCAAAAGATTCTTCAGACTGTGAAAAATAGTCTTCCCAAATCTGTTTGCTCCAAATTTCAATTCGATTGGAAACACCCAAAATTACACATTCTTTTTCTAGCTTTGCATATTGCAATAGTGGTGCTGGGATATTAATTCTTCCTTGCTTATCAAGTTCACTCTCTGTTGCTCCAGAAAAGAAGAAGCGAGTAAAAGCACGGGCATCTTTTTTTGTCAGAGGTAAGCCTTTTAACTTTTCTTCGATAAGCTCCCACTCTGATATGGGGTAACCAAATAAACATTGATCCAATCCACGTGTGATAATAAACATTTCACCAAGATCATCACGGAATTTGGAGGGCACAATCATGCGGCCTTTATTATCAATGCTGTGATGGTATTCACCCATGAACATACCCATGACCCCCACTTTCTATTAAAAATGTACCACATTCCCCCACTTTCCACCACCTATTTTTTAACTATTCGCGTTAATTCTTAATTATCCTGTTTCATTAAGTTATTTTTTTACAAAAAAAAGAAAAACTCCACTATGTAAGTGAAGTTTTTCTATATTTTCATGACCTTGTGCCTTCCATCAAATTCGAATCTTCCTGTCATTAAGTCCTTAATAAAATTCAATCCATATTGATTTAGATAATAAAATACATTCCAAACCCTCTCTTGCGGAAAACCATCAGGTCTTAAAGCAAGATCGACACGCGCATATTTTTTGATCATATTATCGTGCTTTAATCTTACTGCTTCATCAAGTTTCTTTTCTAAAAAATCGATTTCTTTTAATAAGTAACCTTCGTTTTTCTTAAATAATGGTAGGAGGCCGCGGTCTAACTGAGCTGTTTTTGCTTCAATTTGTCTATATTGCTTTACTAATTGGTCTTTAGTAATTGAAAATAGTGACTCTACTTCTTTGTCTTTTATTGCTTCTAGAAATTGGTGTCTTCCTTTGTCCGTTCCAATGCTCAAAACTTCTGCTAAATTTAGATGCAATTCTGCAACATCTGTTTCCACCGATCGATCAAGGATGGTAATATTCAAACGGGGAACGATCGGCGGCATCTTCATATCAAAATGCTCAAAAACTAGTTTGAGTTCTGCCCAGTATGATATTTCACCTGGCCCCGCAATGAAAGCAACAGTTGGAAAGAGCCATTCCTGCATTAACGGACGCGTCACCACATTATTGCTTAAATTTGCCGGATTCTCCTCGGCTAGCACCACTAATTGTTCTCTCGTAAATGCCAAGGTCCCATTTTTCCCCACAAACCGATCATTTCCTCGATTGTACTCAAGTAGAATCCGTTCACTCATTTTCTGATCATAGTAGAATAGGTTGGCATTTTCTTCACTTGCATCAATCGTAATCGGAAAACCCTTTTTTCCAATTTCCCTTTGTTGTTCCAATAATTTGTTTGTTATCGCTTCATGGTGAAGAATTTGACTTTTTAAAAATTCTTTCTGCAGCAAACGAAACTCTCTGTTACCTGAATCAACAATTAATAACCCATAATCCTTGAACAATTCCATAATAATATTTGCGAAGAAATCGACGAAGGTGGTTGATATGGATATTTGTTCTTTGGCAAATTCTAATAGTGTATTCGTATGCTCTGTCTCACCGAAATTCTCAATTAGATTATTAACCCATGATAGACAGCTTTCTTTGTTTAACTGAATATCGGAGACCATTTTCTTATTAACTACTCTCTCCGGATAGGTCCATTTATCTACCTTTCGATTAACAGGCACAAACACATGATTAACTTCTTGGAAATCATGATCTTCGCCTGCAATCCAAAATACTGGAACGACTGGTACTCCAAGCTGCTCTTCCTTTTGCTCTGCTAATTTAATAATTGAAATGACTTTATGTATTGAATAAAGCGGCCCTGTGAGGATCCCTGCCTGCTGACCACCAATAACAACGAGGCTATTATTTGTTTTAAGTTTATCAATTGACTTGATAACAGCTTCAGACGATGGAAACTGCTTCATAAAGCTCTCAATGTGTTCAGCAACCTCTACGCGAGGAAATGACCGGTTACTTAGTTCAGAAACCCTTTTGGCATCATCGGTTAATTCATTATACCTGTAATGAAAAAATGGCTCGATTTCAGTAGACTGTTCCAAATAATTCGAAGCAAACCGATTTGTTGCTGGTAAAGAGAGATTTAAAATCTCCATTCATGTACTTCCTTTCTGATCACCCAAATTCATTCTTTTTAGAGTATACCACTACCAACCGGATTTGAAAAAAACTTTGGCTTGAAATCAGTTGGAAAAGGTAAATATTAATGCACGATGGATTAATCCATATAGCGTTAAGGTGATGTATGCAAGGAGAAAAAGGATAAAATTAAAACGCCAAAAACCCTTCATCACTTTTTTCAAAACAATTTCTTCTTTTACCTTCCAATGAACAAATACAAAAATCATCGCAATTAAAATCATTATTAGTATTATTAACCAAAAAAGTGATTTACCCCAAATAGTAGCGATTAAAAAATGAACGGAAATAATAAATAAAATCGTTGTATAATCAAGTGCCATGTGGACAGATTTTCGAGTATTTTTTTTCACCAGTTTTGTTATAAAAAAAACGATGAATAATCCTAAAAATGGCAAAGTGAAGAAAATAGATATTATGGAGGATAGAAAAGTAATCAAGAGTTCGCCTCCTTTAACACTTCTTTCCCTTTTATTAAATAATAAAGGTTCTCAACCTGAGGTGCTGTCATTTCCTTAAATTGTGCTTCTTCTAAAATATACCCTAAGATTGCATCTACTTCTGTCATTTTGTTCGCTTCAATATCCCTAAGCATGGAGGAGCGGTTTTCGGAGGTGTTTTTACATATATCAATAATTTGTAGTTGATGTACTTCAGCATTTTTCAAATTTAATACCGTAGAAATTTCGGAAAATAAATTTTTTAATACATGAAAATAGTATTGATTATTTATTAATTCGCCATTTTTAACATGAAGAATTGCCGTTAATGGATTAATGACTGCGTTGACAATTAATTTATTTTGCAGCATTTGAAAGTAATCCTCTTTGAGAACAAGTGGAAATTCGTTTGGTGCTGAAAAAACAAATTCACTCAAAAGTGTTGTATCTCCCTTGAAAACAGCAACATTAGTTATACCTTCACCATTATGGGATACAGTATATGAATTTTCTTTAAGGGCTCCGTGCTCCACTGATCCCACATAAATATTAGTAAACGGGATTGTTTCAAGCTGTTTTAAATGCCCCATGCCATTCTGTAAAAATAATAGATTGTTAGGAATTACCTGTAATTGATTTATTTTCTCAATAATTGGATAAAGATGATACTGTTTGACCGCGATAATTGTTATATCCTCTACTCCCTTCCACTCTGTAATTGGCAGGGCCTGTACAAAGGATATCGTTTGTTCTCCTTTTTTCTTTAGTACGATTCCATTTTTGTTTATCTCAGATGTTTGCTCTGTTGATCTGCAGTATATCGTAACCTCAAACACCCTACTAATATAAGCGGCAAATAATAAGCCAATTGATCCAGCACCTATAATTCCAACCCTCATGGTAACCCCTCTTTTTAGTCATCGTTACCCATATTTTATCAGATGCAGTCGATAGTTTGTTAGAAAGATTAGAAAAAATAAGCCCTATTCGACAACCGCCGAATAGGGTCTATAGAATTATACGGGGTAAACCGGATGCTTACGCACACTGAAATTTAATTCTTTCGTTTCATAGTAAGCAAAGCGTTGAATAAGTATATTTCGTAATTCAGACGGAGCGACGATTTCATCGATAATAAGCTCTGAAGCAAGCTTGTAAATGTCGATATGCTCTTTGTATTCTTTCTGTTTTTCTTGGACAAAAGCAATTTTTTCTTTCGGGTCGGTTATTTCATTAATTTTGTTTGAATAGACCGCATTGACAGCGGCTTCTGGACCCATAACGGCAATTTGTGCGGTCGGCAACGCGATGCAGCAATCAGGTTCAAAAGCGGGACCTGCCATCGCATAAAGACCAGCACCATAAGCTTTCCTAACAATTACAGATATTTTCGGAACAGTTGCTGAGCTCATAGCAGCAATTAATTTTGCCCCATGACGGATAATTCCTGCACGTTCAACCTTTGTTCCGATCATGAAACCAGGTACATCTGCCAAAAATAATAGCGGAATATGAAAAGCATCGCAAAGCTGAATAAATTTTGCAGCTTTATCAGCGGAATCAACAAACAAAACGCCGCCTTTTACTTTTGGCTGATTAGCAATAATTCCAATAGCTCTTCCATCGATTCTAGTTAATCCCGTTATCAATTCTGGGGCAAATAATTTTTTAATTTCATAAAAGCTATCTTGGTCCACAAGTCTATCAATACATTCATACATATCAAACGGTGCGTTTTGGTTTTCTGGAATGATCGCTTCTAGTTCACGGCCTTGTTTCGCTGCTGTGCCTTCAGTCATTCTTGGTTTTTCTTTAAAACTGCTTGGAAAGAAACTGATATACTTTTTAGCTGATTCAATCGCATCTTCCTCACTATAAGTGAGAACATCCCCACAGCCGCTGACAGAACAATGCATCCTGGCACCGCCCATTTCCTCAAGCGTTACCTTTTCGCCGATAACCTTTTCTGCCATACGTGGTGATCCCAAATACATCGAAGCATTTTGATCAACCATAATAACAATATCGCAAAATGCAGGGATATAAGCCCCACCAGCAGCGGACGGGCCAAACAGAATACATACTTGGGGAATCATCCCGGAAAGCTTCACTTGATTATAAAAAATTTTTCCCGCACCTCGTCGATTTGGAAACATTTCTAATTGATCTGTTATTCTTGCTCCTGCTGAATCGACCAGATAAAATAACGGAACTTTTAATTTCTCCGCTACTTCTTGAATACGGATTATTTTTTCAACCGTTCTTGCTCCCCATGACCCTGCTTTAATTGTTGAATCATTTGCCATGACACAGACAGTCTGACCTTTAATTTTACCAATCGCTGTTACGACACCATCTGCAGGAAGGTCACCAGCCTTAAAATTGGCGAATTTACCATCTTCTTCGTATTTTCCTTCATCAAGCAATAATTGAAGACGCTCACGAACAAAGAGCTTTTTTTGCTGTTTAGCCTTCTCATGATATTTTGGTTGTCCGCCGGATTCAATTATTTTACGGTTCTCGTTCAATTGATTTTTCAATAATTTTCCTCCTCAAAAAACGTCCGTTAATATGTTTCATCATCATTTTCTAAATTTCCTGCAATCTTTGAAAACGCTATCTGAACTTATTTGAAGAATTTTTTGAGTTTTTGTTATATAATAAAGGTAATTCATTTGAATAATGCAAAATTAATTTCATATCATGTTATTCAGGAACAAATGAATATATACAAGATTATGAGGTTTTCATATTTAGGAGGTCGACTATGGCAATTAAAGTGGAAAGACTAAAAGTAAACTTTAAAACACTAGAAGAGTTTAAAAAGTTTAAAGAATATGGGATTCAAGAATTGTCTATGCTCGAAGATCTTGAAGCAAATATGGTTGATAACAATAGCGACTCACCATTCTACGGAATTTATTTCGGGGACAAACTAGTAGCACGAATGAGTTTATATCAAATTGATGCAAAATTTGACCGCTACTTCTATCCGCCGCAAAATTACTTAGAACTATGGAAGCTCGAGGTATTGCCTGATTATCAAAGTAAGGGGTATGGCAAAGTGCTTGTAGAATTTGCGAAGAACTTTGGTCTCCCGATTAAAACAAACCCTAGAGTTCAATCAAGGAGTTTCTGGGAAAAAATGGACTTTGCCAATGTAGAATACGATATGGAGCGTGACCGTGGAGAAAATCCATTGGTTTGGTATCCTAAAGGCGTCGAACCACAACATCATAATTAAAAAAAATGAAAAAGCGGACATTAGGTCCGCTTTTTCTACTTTTCTACTCTTTCAAGGTTACCGTTTTTATCCATTTGAAATTTTACCTTTTGTTGTCGGTCCTCATCTTGAAGGACGACCATTTTTCGAGCTCTTTCCATAATTTCAATTAATGATCGATAATCCTCTTCGATTGCTTTTAAATTTTTGGATAATCTTTCATTTTCTGCAGCTAAATAGAATGCCTTCTTTTCCAACTCTTTGATTTTTTCAAAAGACCTCTTCCTGTCTGCTTCAAAATCGGATGAAACTTGCGCTTTTTGATGGAGACCCTCTAAAAATTGAATAACAGCCGAAAACGTAATTGTGCTGCTTGGCACATTTCCTTTTGGTGAAGGAACGCTTTCTACTTTAACTTCTTCCTGAATAGTCTCTACTTCATTCGAGACTGGCTGCTTTTTCAACTCTTTACGCTGCTTTTTGGCAAGCTCTATTCCTGATTTATATTGTTTTCTAACAAATGAATTCCAGCGAAAGCCACAGGCTGCAGAGGTACGCATAAGCTGCTTCCCTACTTCCTCAAACGCTTGCAGCTGTGTCCCGCCTTCACGGATGTGCCGTAACACAACTTCAGCAAGCAACAAGTCTTCGTCTTGGGACCATGCATCTTGTCGAGTTGGTGACATTAAATCATCCCTCCTAGTGTTTTTATAATACATATGCATCTACTAGAAAAGATAGACTTAATCAAAAGCGGTGTTTTAATCTTTATTCATTGTTTTTACCTATAAAAGTTTTTACATATTGATGATGGGCATCACTTTCCCACAATAAGGAACAATTTCTTACCTCTTCCTCTATTCTTTCACGCAAATTAGTTTCCTCCCACTTTCTAACCCAAAGCATTTTATAGGATTTCAGCACACTTCGATCATTTGTTAACATTTTCTCAAGGTATGCTTCACAAGCCTTAAGAGAGTTACCCCTATACAAAGCATCTATAAAACCAATTTCATTTAAAAATGACGCTGTTTGCAGTTCAGCCTCCATTAAAAGCTTCATAGCAGCTGAGACTGGGAACTTTTCTGTTAAAATTGAACCTCCACCCCAGCCTGTTGTTATCGCTTGCTTGCCTTGTACAAACCCTGCCTTTATACCTTCTCGCGCAATACGAAAGTCGCAAGCTGCTGCAAGTTCGCACCCGCCGCCAACCGCTGTTCCATTTATGAGAGACATGGTTGGAACCGCTAAGGTTAGCAGCGAATAAAGAATATTAGCCATTTTAGAAAGCATTGGGTACGCTTCTTCCTTTGTGTGAAGCTTATGAAAAACAGATAAATCTCCTCCCGAACAAAAAGCCCGATCGTCTTTTCCAGTAATCACAAGTGCCTTTATATCTGGTTCTGAGGCTCTTTTTATCGCCTCAGCTAAGCCTTCCATCACGTCAAAATTAATAGCATTTCTTTTTTCACTTCTATTAATCGTAAATAATAAATAACCCTTTTCCTGTTTTTCAATGGAATAAGACAAAATGTCGCAACCTTTCATTATTAATTGATAGGCTGTGTTAAACTTGTCTGTTGATTTCCGCTCCAATCAACAGATTGTGAAAAATCAACATTTAGCTTTAACACAGCCAATTGATAAAGGGATATAGTATGTATTTTTCTTAAAACGACAAAAGCACAAGGGCTATAACACCCTTGTGCTTTCTATCTTACCTTAAAATTAGTCGTTCACTACGTCTTTTCCTTTGTATGTTCCGCAAGCTTTACATACGCGGTGTGAAAGTTTCATTTCACCACAGTTTGGGCAGCTTACCATACCAGGTACGTTTAATTTAAAATGAGTACGACGTTTTCTTTTTGCAGTTTTAGAAGTCCTTCTAAAAGGTACAGCCATTCTTCCCACCTCCTTAAAGAGTATTAAGAAAGTAATGAAGGCCAGGAATTCTGGTTCTTCACTTTGCTTCTTAGATTTGTCGATTATGATTCGGAAGAAGAATTGTTTTCGTCAAAAAACTTTGCGAGACCAGCAAGTCTCGGATCCATTTTTTTAGATTGATCTTCCTCATGAACAACTTCCCAATCCTTGCCAGACTGTGGAGCAGCATCTTCATGATTAACATCGTCACAAAAAACTTGCATTGGAACCTCAAGTAAAAGAATTTCTCGAAGGATTGGCATTACATCAATCACATCACTATTTACTTGATATGCTTCCTCTTCAGTTTCATAAACTGAACCTTGCAAGAGGAACGTTTCAGTCGTTTCGACATTAATTGGAAGTTTTACATCCACTAAAGTACGAGAACAAGGAAGTATTAAGTAACCTTCGATTTTTAAATGGAATGTCACTTTTGTTGAATCGATATCTCCCCGACCAGTAATATGCATCGGAGAAACTTCTCGGATGGTTGGATCATCTTGTTTGATCTCATCCACACGAACCATCTCATCAATCATAAAATCCTTGTTTCGATATTTTTGTAATTGACTTAATGTCCATTTCAATTGAATCACCCCAAGGCAACAAAGGTAATTATAGCCTTCGATAAATTTTTTGTCAATGTTTTTTCTTTACACCCCGTCAGGTGATAAAAAGCAATCGCTCATATAGGTTTCCTATACTAGTTTAACCAGTTAAGCTATTTGCAAACATCTTTAATATCTTATCATATAATTTGATTGGTTTCCTTACATTATTGATATAATGTTAGTAGTTTAAAAAAAAAGGGAGAAAATAAATGAAATCTGTAGGATTAATAGTGGAATACAACCCTTTTCATAATGGACATGCCTTTCATTTACAAGCATCAAAGGAGGCTGCAGAGGCAGATGTTGTCATTGCAGTAATGAGCGGAAACTTTTTACAGCGCGGGGAACCGGCACTTGTTTCTAAATGGCAGCGCACCAAGATGGCATTGCTTAATGGAGTAGATATAGTCTTTGAGCTTCCCTATCGCTTCGCTACTCAGAAAGCGGAAACGTTCGCAAACGGTGCTGTGTCAATTTTAGATGCAGTCGGCTGCGACTCTCTATGTTTTGGCAGTGAAAGTGGGGATTTATCCTCCTTCATTCAAACTATCGATTACTTAAAAGATCAGCAAAACTCATTTAATGAAAACATCAGATGGCACTTAGATACTGGTGTCAGCTATCCTAAAGCCCTTTCCTTAGCTTTTAAACAATTGCCTAATGCAAATAATTATTTGGATTTAGCAAAGCCAAATAATATTCTTGGCCTTGAATACATAAAAGCAATCCAACGACAAAAGAGTTCAGTCAGTCCGATGACAATCCCACGAAAAAACGCTGACTATCACGATGAACATTTTGCTTCTGCAACAATTGCAAGTGCGACGAGTATTCGTAAAGCCATTTTTACAGATAACGCAAGCCAAGCAGAAATTAATCAATATGTACCAGAGCAAACAAAACTTTTATTAAAAGAGTATGTACAACAATTTCAGGGATTTCACCAATGGGAAAATTATTGGAGCTACCTTCAATTCCGCTTGATTCATTCTAGTCCAAGTGAACTCAGGGAAATTTATGAGATGGAGGAGGGACTTGAGAACCGACTTCAAGCAGCATCTCTTGTAACTGATAACTTTCATAAATTTATGCAGCAAATTAAAACAAAAAGATATACATGGACAAGGCTGCAAAGGTTATGTGTTCATATTTTAACGAACACAAAAAAGGAGGAAATGACGAGACACTCGGAAAAAGCCTCTTATCTAAGACTTTTAGGAATGACCAGTATAGGCAGGGAATACTTAAATAAGAAGAAGTCTCACCTTAGTCTCCCCCTTATTTCAAAACTAGCCTCATTTAAAGAAAAAGAAATAAACCTTGATATTAAGGCAGCTCGGATTTATTCTCTAGGGATTCCTAGTCATTTAAAAAACAAAATGCTTCGGCAGGAATTTGAGCAACCGCCAATTTATATACAGGAAAAATAAAAATGATGATGCAGACGCACCATCATTTTTATTTTTCCTTTAGCTTTTCTAAATACCTAACTGCGTCGTCAAATGTATCAATTGGAACGATCTTCATTTTGGTTTTTATGTCCCTTGCAGTCTTAACAGCATCCCGGTAATTGGAATTCTTTATCCCTTTTTCATTAGGAGCTAAAAAGTACTCCGCCCCAGCCTTGTCAGCAGCTACGATTTTTTGTTCAATTCCTCCAATAGGTCCGACTGTTCCATCCACATCGATCGTCCCGGTACCAGCAATTTGATAGCCCTTAGTTAAGTCTCCTTCTGTTAACTGGTTATAGATTTCTAATGAAAACATGAATCCAGCAGATGGTCCCCCAATTTCATCTGTCTTTACCTTAACCTTTGGCTTGACAACTATTTCTTTATCGTCCACTAGAGAAATCCCTATCCCCACCTTTTGAGGATTCTCTTTAAAAGGCTGAAGTTCTAATGTAACAGTCTTTGTACTTTTATTACGCAAGTAGGTTAATTTCACCTTATCCCCAGCTTGTTTTTTGCTTACGTAATCAATAAATTTTTCCGAAGAAGGCAATTGCTGCCCATCCACTTTAAAAATTCGGTCACCCGTGGAAAGCTTTCCTTCCGCAGGCATTTCTGGAATCACCTGCATGACATAGATCCCCTTATATTTATAATTTACAGGCAATCCCGCCTTACGGTAGGCAACTTCTATTGCATTAAGTTTTGAGCCAGCCATCAGATGGAGCTGTCTTGCATTGTATTCTTCCTCTGTTTCTTTTTTATTTAAAATCATATCTAATGGATAAAGTTCTTCATAATTTCGTATCTTTGCTTCTAAATAGGAGTAAATATTTGCTCTACCCATTCTAACTGTTGTAAGCATAAAATTACCTTTATCCTTATCGCCGCCTTCAACCATAATGATTGGTCCAAGTTCTTTCGCCATTCCAGGTTTTGAAACATAATAAGGCAATGAATAGAACATTCCCCAGATAAAAAAAATGGCAACGATTAGTGCAGAACCTATATATAATTTTTTGCGCATCGCAATTTCTACCCCTTCCACTGTTCAATCACGGTTTTTATTTGCTTTAGATGTTTTTTCGCTTCTTCCTCACCAAGATTAATGATCTCATCAATATTTGTGAAGGCTCGTGAACTATAAATTTCAACAGGGGGTCGAATCATTACACTGGCCGCGATCTCTCTATTGTTAATTATTTCCGCTTGCATAATGTCTATACTCTGCATAATCACATCGTAAATTGAGGTAATTTCTGCGTTCCGTTTCACCCTGGAGACATCAACTGCGATAACTATATCCGCCCCCATCTCTTTAGCCACAGAAACAGGAATACGGTCAGATACACCACCATCTACAAGGATTCTCCCATTATATTTTTCTGGAACAAAAATCCCCGGGATGGAAATACTTGCTCTTACAGCATCAGCAACCGGGCCCGTTTGAAAAACAACCTTTTCCCCCGTCAATAAATCAGTTGCGACGATACCTATTGGAATGGACAAGTCCTCAATGTTTTTTCCATGAGTAAAAACCTTAATAAATTCCTTTACTTTTTTTCCTGAGATAAATCCCATTTTCGGAACAGTAAAATCCAAAAAGTATTTTCTTTTAAAAGCAGTGGATAATTTATATAACCGATCCATGTCAATTCCTGCCCCGTAAAAACTTGCAACCAGCGCCCCCATGCTGCTGCCTGCAATCAGATGAATCGGAATTTCAGCATCTTTCAATGCTTTTATGACTCCTAAATGAGCAAACCCGCGTGCACCACCCGAACCAAGCGCCAAGCCTATTTTAGGGTGCTCCATTACTAAAGACCTCCTATTTAAAACTATTAGATATTTTTTCTTCTTAACAGACAGGACTTCCCGAAGCCAATCCACAGAAATAAGAAATCTCGTTCAATCTTATGGTCTAAATAAACGTTCTATGAGTATATTTGTTTTATATGAGGACAAGTCAGGATAAGAATATTTCTTATTTTACCATTCAATTAATTGATTGCACAGTTTCATCGATCCCTCTCGGAAGGAGGTTCCTTCATTGTTTCGTTCCAAACTAAAAACTATTTTTTTATCTATATCCGTCACTATTTTAGCTGCCTCCCTTATTTCTTATCCTCAAGAGTCCTTAGACGCTTCTATACGAGGGCTAAATATGTGGTGGGAAATTGTCTTTCCATCCCTATTACCTTTTTTTATTGTTTCTGAAATGTTAATTGGCTTTGGGGTTGTCAAATTTATCGGCGTATTATTGGAGCCATTAATGAGGCCTCTCTTTAAGGTACCTGGTGTTGGAGGGTTCGTTTGGGCGATGGGTATGGCTTCAGGATTCCCCGCTGGAGCAAAGTTTACCGCAAGATTACGTCAGGAAGGCCACTTAACACGAATTGAAGCTGAAAGACTTGTTTCTTTCACAAATTCTTCTAACCCTTTATTTATCTTTGGGGCAGTATCTGTAGGTTTTTTCTATAATCCTCATTTAGGTGTTATTCTTGCATTAGCCCACTATTTAGGAAATATTTGTGTTGGATTAATCATGCGTTTTTATGGGAATGAATCCCCTGACGAAATTAGTAAGAAAAATAAAAAGTTCAAAATCCGATTGGCTTTATCCGCTTTGCATCAAACAAGATTAAAAGATAATCGACCAATTGGTAAACTTCTTGGTGATGCAGTTAATTCTTCTATTCAAACTTTATTAATGGTTGGCGGGTTTATTATTTTATTTTCTGTGATTAACAAATTACTTTATCATTTACATATCACAGCGACACTTGCAAAATCAGTGGAGATCTTGTTATCCTCATTGTCTTTCCCTGAAATGTTAAGCATTCCATTTATATCTGGTTTATTTGAAATCACATTAGGCAGCCAACTAACGAGCCTGGTTCAAGATGCTACTCTATTACAAAAAGCAATGATTACCAGCTTTATCCTGGCATTTAGTGGATTTAGTGTCCAAGCACAGGTTGCAAGCATCCTGGCACAAACAGATATCCGATTTAAACCATTTTTTATTGCAAGAATCCTTCAAGGTATATTTGCAAGCTTGTTTGCATTGATTTTGTGGAAGCCAGTTTACTTGCGTTTCAATAATCAAGAGCAGCCTTCTAACGCTTTACCTGTTAGTTTTTTTGAAGACGGTTCATGGGGAGATCATTTTTATCATAAAATGATGGAAGTTGGTCCGCTTATCACCATTTTCTCCCTTTTTGTGTATGTGCTAATTTTGTTTTCCCGCGTAAAAAAACAATAAAAAAGAGCTGGCAAAGCTCTTTTTTATTGTTTTTTGAACTTCTTTTGTAATTCTTTTTCAACAATTGGTGGGACGAGCGTTGATATGTTCCCATTATATTTTGCCACTTCTTTTACAATACTGGAGCTTAAGAAGGAATATTGATTATTGGTCATAATAAAAAAGGTCTCGATATCTTCATTAAGCACTCTATTCATCGAAGTGATTTGCATTTCGTACTCAAAATCTGAAACTGCCCGCAATCCACGGATGATAGCATTAGCATTAACAGCCTTTGCATAATCAACAAGTAAGCCAGAATGGACATCTACCTTAACATTAGGAAGATCTTTTGTTACAGCCTGAATTAGATTCATTCGCTCTTCAACACTGAATAACGGATTTTTAGATGAATTGTTTAATACACTCACATAGACAGTATCAAATACTTTGGCACCTCTTCTAATAATATCTAAATGACCATATGTAATTGGATCAAAGCTTCCTGGACAAACGGCTATTTTTGTCAAATTGACTCCCCCTCACTCAATATCTGTTCGTATATAAATAGTTACCGCGATCATTCCATACTTTTCATGTTTTATTTGGATAAACCGCCCTAATGATTTTGGTAATTCAACATCGAAGCTATGCTCACAGATAACGCATCCATTTATTTTTACTACATCCTGTTTATCCATTTTTTCCATTAAACTGACGAGTTGTTGTTTTTTGTACGGCGGGTCTAAAAATATGTAATCAAAGCAGATTTCTCTTTTTATGAGAGCCTTTAATGCTCTATCGGCATCATTGCGATAGACTTCCGTTTGGTCCTCAAATTTACAAGCTTTAATATTTTCCTGGATCACTTGAATGGCCTTTAATTCTCGGTCAATAAAAATAACTTTATCCAATCCCCTACTAAGTGCCTCCAAACCTAATCCACCGCTTCCAGCAAATAGGTCCAATCCAATGCCGCCATCAAAATAAGGACCAATCATATTAAATAAAGCCTCTTTTACCTTATCAGTTGTCGGCCTCGTTGTATTACCCGGAACAGCTTTCAAAGGTCTACCTTTGCAAATCCCTGAAACCACTCTCACTACCATATCACCACATTTTTTCAGAAATAATTTTCTTAATCCATCCTACCATAATATACAAAAAGTAGACAATTAGTAAGTGAATATCTTTTCATTTGAGTAATGATTTACAAAAAATGATTCTTTCATCAGGAAAATTTATTCGAAAGTACGTATAAGCTTTTAGGTTGTGGAAATAATGTAATTAACAACATCAATTCGAGGATGTTGTTGCCAACCGCGGAGAAGACTTACGTTTCCCCATAAGTTCTTCCTCCGGTTTCTCCTCTCCCTTTGCCTTCTATCCTCTATGAGGATGTGGAAGGACCCTGCAGAATTTTCTGCAGGTTTTTTTTTTTACTTATTATTCAAAAGATCGGAAATTAGTGATAGAGTATTCTTGAATTAAGCCATTTTAAAGGAGAGTTTTCATTGATCCAGCGTTTTATTGAATTAGGAGAAGGATATTCAGATATATATGAACTGATTGAGCTTACAAATGCAAACCAACACCGTCTTCAACATATGCTCGCACTGCACACAAAGATTGATGATCAGGAACGAACCTCATTGGTTGTCGTATTAAAGCCAACAGACCCTGGAAAATTTCAAGCCCTATATATTTGTCGTGAGGGTATTCCAAACCCAAAATTCATATCAAATAAGAGGTATGATATCTTTGCTTCTACTGCTGTAAAACATGGTAAGCAAATACATGAGCTATCTGTTAAGCCGTCAACCATTTTTTATGAAAAAGAGCTGTATTACCAGCACTTAATCGGCATTCTCCGTCTTAATCATTATTTACTTCCATTACAATAGGAAAAGGTGAGGGAAACGCCCTCACCTTTTTAAATACCCATTTTATAATCATATTCCTTTGCTTTATCTGGCGCCGAATTCTCATACTCCATTCTTAAAAATGGTTTATATGAAGGTTCTACTTTCTTTACAAACGAAAAAGAATTCAACTTTTCCATTATTTCATTCAACTCTTCTTGATTACAATACAGAACAACATACTTCAACTTTTTTGAAACGTAATGAACGTTTCCGAAACGCCGAAGCATTTTAGCTTGTTTTAACGAGTAAAGCCAAACAACCAATCCTTGTCTTTGAACAAACATACTTTTTTCCCCTTCAACAAACCATCATTTTACATAAGTCTAGCATATTAAAACGTTCCTTTTCAATTCAAACTTTGCTACTTATTCCAGATAAGTGCTTAAAATCTGAAAAGATTGACATTACAAAAAAAAAATCAGCACAATTCGCTGATTTTTCAGCCGCAACCACAGCTTCCTCCACCGCCACAACCACTAACGTGGCTGGTTTTCGTTTCAAAAAACTGATTTCCTGTTGGAACTTTTATATGTTCAGAGACCGCACCGCCTACAATAATACTAATTGCATCTAGTAGGTCTTGCAAATCATTCTCAGCCAATTTGAATTCTGCTACCAGAGGATCCATATCCATTTCCCTTTTATTTTCGCGGATTTGTGTCATTACCTTTTTATAATCAGGATGGTATTTACCAAACCGCTGGACCTCGTCATATAGCTCCTTTAGACGAACGAATTGACTTATTTTCCGCTGTGTTTCCTTGTTATTTTGCAATTTATATAAACATATTTGATATTGTTCGGCTATTTCAGATTCTAATACCATCTTTGCTAATTGCTCAGCTTGTTCCAATAATTCGACTCTCTCTAACGTAGCAAGCATTTTACGCCCACCTCCAAAGATATTTTAACATGAAAGTGGTGGTAATGTGAAAATTTCAGTTTATCTAGGGATATTTACCATAAATTCTTTCGCTAATCCATACGGTTCATTATTTGGATTGACAACTTCTAACTTTACCTTATGGGTTCCCGGTGAAAAACCTTTAATTATAAAAGCTGCCGCTTTAACCTCGCTATTTTTCTTTCCATCCACCCAAACAACAATCTTCCCGATTCTTCCTTTTGAAGGGTCTGCGTCACGGAAGCTGATTCCTGTAACAATACAATTAATTAAAACTGTATCACTTTTGATCTGGTGGTGAACATATAGTGAAGGAATTTCAGTTCTAGGTAAGACATTATTAAATCCAGTAAGGATTCCAATCAAAAAGATCATTAGGACTAACTGCGGAACTAGCTTTTTCATTTAAATTCACTCCTTCTTTTGCTTGTATTGTTCGCCTCCTTTTCTTTTTTTAGTCTTACTCCGCTATGACAAATAAAAAAAGCCACAAAATAAATCCTGTGACTTTGTTTAATTTTGATTTTTCATCGCCTGAAACATGTGATACATCATCGAAGCCATTTGTACATTATTCGAAAACTTATTCACTTGGTCAGGAATTGTTTTCTTATAATAGTGTAAGGATTCAATTTCAAGCGATTGCAAATCATATGGATTTCTTGACAGCTTTCTATACCATATTGGTTGTTCGCGAATGAATTGTTTTAAGTCCTTTTGACTTTCAATATATTGCAGTATATCTCTTCGCATAAGTTAAAGTTCCTTTCCATCAATCTTTTCTAAACACAAATGGATGTTTAGGTCCTTCTGACGGCTTAACAGGACCTGTAACAGGGTTTTCTCCTTGAAATTGTGAAATTACACCTTGGATCGCCCCCAGAGCCTGACTTAGGTTATTCATGTGATTTTGCATTTGATTCGGATCCATTTTCTTAACCATTCCCATAATATTAGAAAGCCAATCACCTTTAGATTCTGTGCTCGTTTCATCGACTGATCCAGTATCAGATCCCATCGATTCCCAGCGGCTATCTTCTTCACCTAATAAATACCAGTCTTCATATAGTTCCTGCCAAGTTGCCTTCCCTTTCCGTACTTCTTTGATTAGTTTTGGATTGTTTTTAACAAATTCTTTGAATTGTGACACGGAAGGGTGTAATTTTTTTTGTGTCATTTATCTCACCTCAGCCCATATTATTCCCAGTAATACAATATGAAAGAATTTTACAAATGTGAAAGAACACCGAGATTAAAATATTTAATATTTGCCTTGTAAATGGTAAGATGTCAAAAGACAAAGAAATGAAAGAGGTAAGTATAATGAAAGATGAATTACGTCGATTATTAGAAACATGTATTGAAACTGGTTCAGAGACTGATTTAAATTCTCTTGCCTACCTTTTATCGGGATTCCAAGTAAAAATTAAACAAAAGCGAAGTACATATATTGACGGAATTCTACAAATGGATAGAAAACTAAATGAGAAAACTTGCGAAATTACGATTCCTTTAGACCCAACTCTTAATAACAACCTAGATATTGTCCATGGCGGGATTACTGCGACGGTACTTGATACAGCAATGGGGAGTCTGGCTAATTATCTTCTACCAGATGGTTATGGAGCCGTAACAAATCAATTGAATATCCATTACATAGCACCAGGTATCGGAGAAACACTCTACAGTAAAGCGGAAATTGTTCATAGCGGCAGCAAAACAATGGTCATCTCAGGTGAAGCATATCGGAGTGACGGAAAAAAAATCGCCTATGCCACAGGTACATTCTTTATTATAAAAAAATAATAAGCGGAGGTGTGATCAATAATGGTCACCGCCATCGTAATCCCAATTATTTGCTTTTACTTTTTTTGGCTTACAAAAAAAGAGATGAAGGAGCACGATACAAAGTGGCTTGATACTGGCCAAGTACAGCAAGAAGCAATCATAACAGGTGAAATTAAAAGTATTATCGAAGAGAAACAACGGTTTTATTATCATCGCTACATTTATGTTCAGTCCTTAAAACTACAAACAGTAACAAAACTAATCACCGCCCAAAAGATCACACCCATTACAAACAATTTCAATAAAGAGTCTTTTAATGTGGGGGAAGTAATCCGATTATACGGGAAATGGGAGCAAAACAGATTTATATTTAATCAATATAAGATTGAAAAAAGGTGACCTAATCGTCACCTTTTTCATTGTTCTGTTTTTGATATAAAGTTTTGGGTATAGTACTTTTGGAATACCCCTACACCAAGATGAGAGTATTCCTTGTTTAACAGTGACTCACGGTGTCCTTTACTATTTAGCCAACCCTCGACAACAGCTGGTCCATCTGTATAATTTGCAGCAATATTCTCGCCTGCAGCCTGGTAAACCACATGGGCCGTTTTTAATCGTTTGGTAAGATCTCCAAATTTCTTGGAAGTATGTGAAAAGTCGTTGTTTACTGACATATCCTTACTGTGCTCAAACGCGGCCTCTGCCGTATTCTCATCCCATTTTAATTCCTTTAATTTATGTCTTACTCGTAAGACATTCGTTAGGTCAAATATCTCTTGTTCCGTATCTTCTTCAATGGCACGCCGCCTTTCCTCACTAGGTTCAGGTGCTTTGATTAAATATCCACTATAAACAAGTTCATATGGCCTTTGTTTAATTAGTGTTTCTGCATTAAGGAACCGAACACTAGAAAGATTGCCAGTAAATTTATCTATGTAGAGCTGGACAAAGACATCACCCAATTGCACCATTGGCCGAAGATTTAAATCAGCATCATTCAATTCAAAATGATACGAATTACCATTAAAGTCAATCTTAATATTTGTATCAATATAATGCGTATTAAAGATTTCCTCAACCGGCTCTCCTATTTCAAAAGGTGCTACATCAAGATTTTGGCCTATCGCGAAAATCGTAACTACACGTTTATTTTCAACACCCACTTGGACATACTTTTTATCGTCTTGATTATAAATATACCACTGATAACCATACATTGACTCATCAATCCGAGCTGGTGAACCAAGTATTTTTTCTAATTCACCTTCATTTTTCCCAATTAATAAAGCCAAACCTTCTTTTGGTTTTTCCGAGACTATTTTTTTACTTGGCTTATTATCAGGATTTTGTGAAATAGGTTGTTTCATTTCTGAAGTACGATCTTCTTTAATTAAAATATTACTATCGTTATTTTCGTTTATACTCACATAAAAACCGATAGTTAAGAAAACTGCTGAAAGAATAAGAATTCTAGTCAGTGTACGCAGAGGCATTCACCCTCTCTATTACTTTCATGTATCATTATATGTATAGATAAAATTATTATATCATCAATATCTTGAATAGTAATAGTCATAATCAAAAATGTCAGACAAATGAACTGATGAAAAGAAAACAGGCACGATGAGTACCTGTTTTCTAAAGGTAAAACTATTTTTTTATATAATAATTTTTAATGTTGTACTCCATTATAATTTTGCTCAGATATTTCCGTTAATGCCTCTTTTGCTTGGTCGTCAGTCAATTCGCGAATCGCGAAATCACCAAGGGAAACAATTCCTATTAACTTACCTTCCTCTACCACAGGTAATCGTCGGATTTGATGGTTTGCCATTAATTTTGCTGCATCTTTACTGGAAGAATCAGGAGTAACAGTAATAAGGTCATTACTCATGATATCTTCTACTTTTGTTGAACCAGGATGTTTTTCAGCAACACCTCGAACAACAATATCTCGGTCTGTAATCATTCCGACTAGCTTTTCCTGGTCAATAATTGGTATAGCCCCAACATTTAATTGCTTCATCTTTAAGGCGACTTCATAAACATTATCAAGTAACGTACAGCATTCTACCTCTTCAGTCATTATATCTCGGATTTTTTCCATTTTACTGCCCCCTAGGTTTATTTAATTCCTCTTACCATTATTTTAGGGTATCCTACTAATATTGTTTTATTCGCTGAAGGTATTCATTGCAAGTTGAAACATTTTCAACTATTATTAAATTGAATTATTATTGCTTTCCTACTTAAATAGGAAACATAGGGGCAATGGTATTGTTTTTAGGAGGGATTCATTATGAAATTCGAGAATACTGAAATTGAAAAGTTAAAGGCTGACTTAAACCGTTTAGATGAGGTAATGTTAGATCACGGTTTAGTTCGCGAAGGACAATGGGACTACGAACGAGTTACATACGACCGCAAGTTTGAATTAAAAGAAGGGGTATTTTACTTGCGTGTACGGGGTCATGCGGTTGAGGGCGATATTGGTGCGGATAAAGCAACTATTCAATTAATGACACCGCTTTTAGGCAAACATTATTACCCGCATGGTGTAGAATATGGTGAAGGCGAAAGCTTCCCAACTTCACTTGTGAATCAATGTAAAAAGATCCTCGATGAAGTAAAAGCAGAAGTAAGTACGTTTGCATTATAATCGAAAAAAGACGCATGGTTCTCATGCGTCTTTTTATTATTAGGAAGCAATTTGTTTACAGTCCAAGAATCGCTTTTAGCATAGATGTTGTCTCGCCGCCTCGATAAAATACATAAAGCAATAAGTATACGGCAACACCTGTGATCGCCGTAAAAAACCAAATGAAACTAGTTATCGGGCCGAGCTTTCGATGGATAGAAAGTTTGTTTTTGTATCCTGTCAGGATAGAGACAATGCCGAATACAGCTCCAGTCGTCGCAAGTGTAATATGGAATATTAAAAATATTGTATAATAAATTTTAATATTATCTGGCCCTCCAAATGAAGTATTTCCAATAAAGAGGGTTCTAGAAGCATAGATAATAAAAAAGATTACAGCAAAAATAGCAGCCAAAAACATTGTCTTTTTGTGGGCCTCAATATGTCTTTGCTTAATTTGCCACCATCCAATTGCAACAGTTATAGCACTTAAAACAATAAATGAGGTACTAATAGTAGGTAATATCGGTAAGGAATTCATTTAGACGTCCTCTCTTTTCTTTTATTCTATAATAATAGTAGTTCAACGACTTTTCAAATGATACCCAAGTGATTAAGGCTTATCAGTAAAAAAATCTCCCAGGAGTATGGGAGATTATTTAATGAGCAACGGATTTAATGGTTGCTTCATTTCCTGTTCGGAGTCTGATTGATCTTTACGGTACCATTCGAAGAAAACATGACCAAGAATGACACCATATATAATTTCTTGAATAATTTTCATCAAAACTCCACCAAGCTGCTGATCATGTAGTAATGACATCGAACTAAAAAGTTGTGGACCACTCAAATTTAAACTATCGAAGTTCGCTGATCCCACACATAGGCTCATCACTTGTCCCCAAACATGGGGATCAGAATAGGTTGCATACATTGGTGTATCTGCAAAAATGATTAAGGCACAAGCTGGTGTTAACAGAATCCCATCCGCAAAAATATAACCAACCTTCTTAAGTCCATTTAATGTCTGATGTTCAGGCATCATATTAAGCAATGGCCACCACATAAAGATTGCGACAGCAAACAATAAGATTGAATAGCCAGCATGCAGCCAAGCATTTTGCATGATGTGATCAAAAATGATAGGTACATGATAAAAAGAAAAAAAGCCGTTAAATGCAATTAATGCTATAAGTGGCTTTGTGAAAACCTTAAAAAGCGAATCAATAACGGAAACACTGAAAATTTTTCTCCAAAACCAGTCAGGTACAGCCATGATAAATAGTGGTGGTACAATTAACACTAAAGCAGCCATTTGAATCATATGGACCCAAAACATAAGGTGTGCTAATAAATCAACAGGAGATCCTTTAATGGCATATAGTAGGATCATTGATAATAAAAACAAAGCTCCTTGTGTTTTCGTTAATGGCTCACCATCTGGAAAAAAGCTTCTGTATTTTGTTGTAAGGACAAAATACCCTACAGTTATGACTATCAAGATTAGTAAAAAATACGGGCTCCAAAGTGCTTTAAAACCGAATATATCTAATGTAAGCACCCAAATCACCTCATTATGATTTAAAAGTATTATTGACTATATTATACCCTTGGCCAAAACGATACGCAAAGAAAATGGAAACAACCCTTGAATAGGTCTAAAAAAGAAAATCGGCCATTAGCCGATTTTCTTTTTTGAACATATTACCACCAAATAATAGTTGAAAACGTAAGAATAGTTATTGCTCCAACCATCACACCAGAGTATAAAAAGAGCGATGGTGCTTCATGTCCTTTATGGCTCATATGCATGAAATAATATAGTTGGAAAATAACTTGAACGACAGCTAAAAGGATAATAAATGGAACTGTAAACCACGCACTAAATCCTTTAATTGCAACAGCCGCAAAAGCAATGAGAGTTAAGAAAATCATCAATGCAAAAGAAACCACTTGATATCTCATCTCTTCTGCATTTTTCTTGCGACGATATTCAATGTCAACTCTTGGGTTACCTGAATTTAATTGTTGATTAGCCATCAGTTTATCCCACCATTCCCATTAAATATACTACTGTAAAGATAAATACCCAAACAACATCGATAAAATGCCAGTATAAACTAAATACATAGAATTTTGGAGCGTTGTAAAGGTCTAAGCCTCGTTTGGAATTTCTAAACATTAATGTTAAACACCATAGTAAACCAAATGCAACGTGTCCTCCATGAAAACCAACTAGTGAGTAGAAGGCAGATCCGAAAGCACTGCTTGTAAATGTATGCCCTTCATGGACATAATGGGTAAACTCATAAACCTCCAGCCCTAAGAAAGCTGCACCTAATAGAGCTGTAAGACCAAGCCAAACCATCATTTTTTTGAAGGCAAAGTTCTTCATATGATACATTGCGTACACACTTGTTAATGAACTCGTTAACAGAAGCATAGTCGCGACAAATGTTAACGGTAATTCAAATAAATCCTTTGCTAAATGATGACTTGAATCAGGAACTTTATCCTTCAATGCAAGGTAAGTGGCAAAGAGAGAGGCAAAAAGAACTGTCTCTCCCCCTAAGAAGAACCAAAAACCTAAGAATTTATTTTTGGATTCAAGGGTTGATTTTTCCGGCGCAGCAGGCCATGTTTCATAGGTAAATTTTTCATCAGCGTGCATTATGCCTTAACCCCCTTATCATCCTCATCAATTAAGTCTTCTTTGTGAATATGAAATCCATGATCGTCTTTCACCGAACGTAAGAACATGGAGCCAAAAGTTACTAATAATCCGATAATCATTACTGGTAAAGCCCAAGCCTTATCATTTACATGGTACATTGCACCAAATGCCGCAATGAATAATCCTAGAGCCATCATAAACGGTAAAAACGACGAATTGGGCATATGAATATCACCAAGTGGCTCTGCCGGAGTCATTCCTTTTTTACCATCCATTTTTTCTAACCAGTAAGCATCTAAACCACGTACAAGTGGAAGCTGCTTAAAGTTATAAAACGGTGGTGGAGAAGGGATTGCCCATTCAAGTGTTCTTCCGTCTCCCCATGGATCATTACCAACTTTGACATTTTTCACAGAAGTGATAATGATGTTAAATAACATTACGATAACACCTAATCCCATAAACGCAGCACCTATAGAACTAACCATGTTAGCAGTGTCAAATCCTTGACCAGGAAGGTATGTGAAAACGCGTCGCGGCATTCCCCATAAACCTAAGAAATGTTGGATAAAGAATGTTAAATGGAACCCGATAAAGAACAACCAGAAAGTAATTTTTCCAAGTGTTTCATTTAACATGGTACCAAACATTTTTGGCCAATATAGATGTGTACCTGCAAAAACTGCAAATACCACACCACCCACAATTACATAATGGAAGTGTGCAACAACAAAATAAGTATCATGATATTGATAGTCGGCTGCTGCGGAGGCAAGCATTACCCCTGTTACTCCACCAGCAAGAAATGATGGAATAAACGCCATTGCCCAATGCATAGGAGTGGTAAATTTTACACTTCCTCCCCACATTGTTAAAAGCCAGTTAAAAATTTTAATTCCGGTCGGTACACCAATAGCCATTGTAGCAACTGCGAAAATGGCATTAGCTACTGGACCTAAACCTGTAGTAAACATATGGTGAGCCCATACCATGAAGCCTAAGAAACCGATTAATACAGTTGCAAATACCATGGAAGAGTATCCAAATAATCGCTTTCTTGAGAAAATCGGAAAAATCTCTGAGAAAATCCCGAAAGCTGGAAGTATTAAAATATATACTTCTGGATGACCGAAAATCCAGAAAAGGTGTTCCCAAATAATCGTATTACCACCCATAGTGGCATCAAAGAAATTCGCACCAAACAAGCGGTCAAACATCATTAAAACTAAACCAACTGTTAATGGAGGAAATGCAAACAAAATAAGTGCTGAGGTAACAAATGTAGTCCAAGTAAACAAAGGCATTCTCATATATGTCATACCTGGAGCACGCATGTTAATGATGGTAACAAGGAAGTTAATACCACCAATTAATGTTCCTATACCTGATATCTGTAAACCTAAGATATAAAAGTCTACGCCATGCCCTTGGGAATGAAGTGCAAGTGACGCGTAAGATGTCCATCCCGCATCAGGAGCCCCACCTAAGAACCATGATAGGTTTAGGAATATTCCTCCAAAAAAGAATAACCAAAATCCAAGCGCATTAACAAACGGAAACGCTACGTCGCGTGCCCCAATTTGTAATGGCATTACCGCATTCATAAATGCAAATACAAGTGGCATTGCTGCAAGGAAAATCATCGTTGTTCCGTGCATTGTTATAATTTCATTAAATAATCCAGCACTCACAAAATCATTATTCGGCACTGCAAGTTGGATGCGGATAAATACTGCTTCAAGTCCGCCCACTAAGAAGAAAAATCCACCTGCAATGAGATATAGGATGGCAATTTTTTTATGGTCAACAGTAGTTAAAAAATCCCATAAAGTTGCGCCAAATCCCTTTTTTTGAGCATAGGTACTCACAATTTTACCTCCCTTTCAACCAATTCCCCATTTATTCCTGGGCCTTTAACCCCATTAAATAGTCTGCTAAAGCATCGAGCTGTTTTTCAGACATTTCCGGGTATTTTCCTGTCATCATGTTACCTGGTTTGTATGTTTCTGGATTACGAATCCAATTTTTCAACTCTTCTTTATTATGATCCAAAACACCGGCTACACGAGATCGTTCACCAAAGTTTGATAAGTTTGGTGCTAGACGTGCTGTTTCAGGCATTTTGTTTGATGGTGTTACAGCATGACAGCCAATACAGCTTTTATTAAATAGTTCTTGTCCTTGTGCCGCTGAAGCTGTTTGGGCTTTTTGTGGTTCTTTAACATTCTGCATCGATGTTACCCAAGCGTCAAATTTGTCCCGGCTAATAGCTTTTACTTTAAAATCCATTAGAGCATGGGATGGACCACAAAGTTCTGCACATTTTCCATAGAAAAGATTTCCTGCTTCGTTTGCTTTTTTATCGTCAAACTCTAACCAGAATTTATTAATATTCTCAGTATTAGTATCTAACTTTCCACCTACTGCTGGAATCCAGAATGAGTGTTTCACATCAGATGACTTCAAGTTAAAATATACCTTTTCATTTGTAGGAACAACAAGTTCCTGGCTTGTAACAATCTTTTTGCCTGGATATTCAAAGTCCCACCAATATAAGTGTGACCGAACATTAATTACAAGTGCCTTTGTATTTTTCTTATCCATTGGAGATACATCAGCAAGTTTAAAGGTTGCGGCCACAGTCGGAACGGCAAGAATTAATAGTAAAAGAATCGGCACAACAGTCCAAATAATTTCTAATTTGTGACTTCCTTCTACTTGTTTTGGGATTCTGTCATCCCTTCTTCTAAAACGGACCAAGATCAAAACGAAAATGATCGCAACAATAATAATAACCCCAACCATGATTAAAGTACTTAACTTCATTAAATCATATTGCGTTTTCGCAACTTCACCGGCAGGCTTTAACGTGGAAAGGAACGGTTCGCCACATCCGGAGAGTACAAGCGCTAAAATCGCAAATAACGATATTAAACGCCACTTTGCAAGCCTTTTCATAGCTTAATCAAACCCCTCTTTCACTAATAAATTCTTAAAAACATTTGGTGGATCAAAGAAGTATGTAGTAAGACTGTTTCCTTCACTTTCATCCAGAAACAATCATTTGCAAAACTAAATTAATGTAACTATAACCATTGCTACAAAAATAATAGTTAAATATTGCAAAGAGTAAACAAACATTAGTTTTGCCCACTTTATGTCATCTTTGATTCTATATCCATAAATCCCTAATGCAAGCCACCCGATATTTAGTACGATAGCAAGTATTAGAAATGGGATTCCTAATTTGGTAAGAAAAAATGGGATTGGCTGAAGTGCAGCAACCCAAAGGATGATGTGAATTTTTGTAGTTTTAAAACCCTTCACTACAGGTAACATTGGGATCCCAGCTGCTTTATATTCTTTAACCCGTCTCATCGCAAGCGCATAAAAATGCGGAGGCTGCCAAACAAACATTAGCACAAACAATGACCACGCCATGATACCGAGATTAGCATCTACTGCTGCCCATCCGATTAGTGGTGGTACTGCTCCTGATATGCTCCCAATAATAGTGTTGGACACCAATTGCCGCTTTGACCACAATGTGTACAGGAAAACATAGCTAAAAACTCCAAGCAGTCCAATTACTGTTGCAGTCATCGTAGTAAAGAATAAAGACAGTGTTCCCAGTCCAATAAGTAAAATACCTAATACGAGAACTTTTATTGGAACTACTTTCCCTGTTACAGTAGGTCTTTCTTTTGTTCTTTCCATTAAATGGTCAATGTCACGATCAACATAATTATTGATTGCACATGAGCCTGCAATGATCAGTGACGATCCTGCAACTGTAAAAAACACGATATCTAAATTGTTTAGAAAGCTTTGTCCTGAAAAGTGTAGTGCAAGCCATAACCCCGTAAAGGTAGTAATAAGGTTGGAATTTACAATTCCAATTTTGATAAGAGCCATAAAGTCTTTCCATGCAGAGGTTTTTATATTGGCTTGCAAGCTCGCAGCGCCATTATCAATAGCAGCTTCTCCGAAGGCCTTAGAGTTCGACATTTGGTTTCTCCTCCTAAACCTAAATAACAAATATTCATCATTTAAGTAAGTGATAATTGATACTTAATTTATATATGCCCTCATTTGTAAAAAAAAGGAACGTTTTCAGAAAAATTCTATTAATTATTTTCGACATAATAAAAAATCAGCTTTAAAAGATAGTGCTAATTAAAACACTTTCTCTGTATATTAAATCACACTTTTAGATATTTTTGTGAACTTTTTTTGAATAATTTTAGACTAAATTGTGACAAAGTTCATTTTATCGTTACTATCTTATATTTTTTATGGATTTATAGTTCCATTTATGCAAATTATCCCCTGAACTTATAAAAAATCCTAGTGTCTGCATGAAGAGTTTAAAGTTAATTCCTCTTACACCTAAAAAGGAATAATTCTAATTAAACTACCACTAATATATTTCTAACAGACCATTAGCTAAGTTTCTACGGTTTTCACTATAATAATAGTGAAAACTTTTTATTATTCCGCATCTGTTTTTATTGATTTAAGTTATCTTAAAATCTATACTTAATTTCTGTTCTTTTTCGACTTTATTCGTTATGATTAATAGGGAATTTAATAATCGAATTACTTTCCAATCTATTATACTGTCAGGTTTATCCAATGACAAATTATTGAACTTTTTAAGAGGTGAATTTTTTGCGAAGATCTTTGAAATGGTTGGCTGTTGCTACTACCATCGGAATGATATTTATCTTAATTGGCGGAGCACTAGTCACAAAGACTGATTCTGGAATGGGATGCGGGAGATCATGGCCGCTTTGTAACGGTAAATTTCTTCCGTTGGAAATTACTCCAGAATTAGTTATTGAGCTTGCCCACAGACTTGTCTCTGGAGTAGTTGGAATGATGGTTCTCGTTCTTTCTGTTTGGTCATGGAAGGCGATAGGACATATTAGAGAAACGAAATTTCTTTCCTTCCTTTCCTTTTTCTTTTTACTTTTACAAGCATTAATCGGGGCTGCTGCAGTAAAATGGGGACAATCTGGTTTTGTACTCGCATTACATTTTGGTATTTCACTTGTATCCTTTTCTGCTGTGTTATTGTTAACACTTCTAATATTTGAAATTGATAAGAGATTTGATGCAGAAAAACTATATATCGATAAGAGAATGGGGTTTCATATTGTCGGTGTTTCCATTTATAGTTATCTTGTCATCTACACTGGCGCACTCGTACGTCACACTAAGTCAAGTCTGGTTTGTCGAGATTGGCCGCTATGTTTAAATGACGCTCCTTCCTTGCCTTCCAATTTGTACGAATGGGTGCAAATGGGACACAGAGCCGCTGCTGGATTAATCTTTATCTGGATTACTTATATTCTTTATTTGACTGTTCGCCATTACAAAAACCAAAAAGTTCTTTATTGGGGCTGGATTATTTCATTCATCCTTGTTTCATTACAAGTGATTGCAGGAGCTTTGATTATTTTTAGCAGCCTAAATCTGTATATCGCCCTTCTGCACGCCTTCTTTATTACTTGTTTGTTTGGCGTCCTAAGTTATTTCCTTTTGTTATATTCTAGATCTAAAAGAAATAATCTATAAAAAAGCTGCCAGGGATACACACCTGGCAGCTTTTTTTATTATGCTTTTGTTAACTCAATTAAAAGGTCACCGGTTAATATTGCCTCACCACTTGTGACATAGATATCCTTTACAACGCCTGAAAAAGGTGCTTGAACTGTAGTTTCCATTTTCATCGCTTCGGTAATCATTAAATGATCGCCACGTTCAACCTTTTCCCCTTTTTCAACGACAACTTTGACCACAGTTCCCGGCATCGAGGCAGCAAGGTGATTTTCGTTTTTTGGGTCTGCCTTCAGCCTAGATACCACCGTAGATTTTATATTCTCATCTTTAATGAAGACTTCACGCGGTTGACCATTTAACTCAAAATAAACGACCCTCGTGCCATCAGCTTGAGGATGACCCATAGAGACAAGTTTAACAATTAATGTTTTTCCCGTTTCTATTTCTACCTCTATTTCTTCACCCAATCGCATTCCATAAAGGAACGTAGGAGTGTCTAGTACTGAAATATTTCCATACTGTTCATCCATTTTAATGTACTCCATAAATACCTTTGGATATAAAGCATACGAAATGATCTCAAAAGACGTTACCTGTCTGCCAAGTTCTTTATACAATTTTTCCTTCAATTTTTCAAAATCAACCGGTTCAAGCAACTCACCTGGACGAACTTCGAGTGGTTTTTTACCTTTTAATATAATTTTTTGAAGTTCCGCTGGAAAACCTCCATATGGCCTGCCAAGAAATCCTTCAAATAATTCAACGACAGAATCAGGGAAATCTAACATATGCCCCTTTAAAAGGACATCTTCCTCACTTAAATCATTTTGAACCATAAATAGAGCCATATCACCTACAACCTTTGATGAAGGCGTCACTTTTACAATATCACCGAACATAATATTAACTCGTGAATACATTTCTTTAACTTCATCCCAACGCTCACCGAGGCTTACTGCTCTTGCCTGTTGTTGGAGATTGCTATATTGCCCACCTGGCATTTCATGTTGATATACTTCAGTGTGAGGGGAAATCATTCCGCTTTCAAAATCCTGATAATACTTACGGACATCCTCCCAATAATACGACAATTTTTCTAGTGCTTGGATATTTACTCTTGGTTTCCGTGGATTCCCTTCAAGTGCATAAAATAACGAATTAGCGCTAGGCTGAGAAGTTAGGGCTGCCATTGTACCCAATGCTGTATCAACAATATCCACTCCACCATCAATTGCACGTGCATAGGTATAGAGACCATTTCCACTTGTGTCATGCGTATGGAGATGTATAGGAATATCAACGGTTTCCTTTAACTCAGAAACCAGTCTGTACGCTGCTTCAGGTTTCAATAAGCCTGCCATATCCTTAATTCCCAGGATGTGGGCGCCTTGTTGTTCCAGCTCTTTGGCCAAGCTTTTATAATAGTGAAGATTGTATTTCGACCTTGTCTCATCTAAAATGTCCCCTGTATAACATATCGAAGCTTCGGCAATTTTACCGCTTTGACGCACCGCATCAATTGCAACTTCCATACCTTTTACCCAGTTTAAGCTATCAAAAATTCGAAAAACATCAATTCCAGCTGAAGCAGATTGGTCAACAAATTCGCGAATCAAATTATCAGGATAATTTTTATATCCCACAGCATTGGCCCCACGTATTAACATTTGGAACAGTACATTTGGAATTTTCCTGCGTAGAGTTACCAATCTGTCCCATGGATCTTCTTTTAAGAACCTGTAGGCAACATCAAAAGTTGCTCCGCCCCACATTTCAAAAGAGAATAAATCAGGTAAAAGTTTTGCAGAGGGCTCAGCTATATGAAGAATATCAGTCGTCCGCATACGGGTTGCTAATAGTGACTGATGAGCATCCCGAAATGTTGTATCCGTTAATAAGACCTGCTTTTGATTCTTCACCCATTCCACAAGTCCATTGGCACCATACTTGTCAAGAATTTGCTTCGTCCCCTCTTGATACGGTAAATCATAGGGTAAATTAGGAATTCTTGGCTTCGGAAATACTGGTCTCTTCTTCTTTTCAATACCTGGAAACCCGTTAACAGTGACCGTGCCGATGTATGACAGCATTTTAGTTCCGCGGTCCTTTCGGAATGGGAAAATGAACAGTTCCGGTGTTGTATCAATGAATGAAGTATCATATTCGCCATTCCTAAACTTCTCATGCTTCACAACATTCTCTAAGAACGGGATATTTGTTTTGATCCCTCTAATCCTGAATTCCTGTAAATTTCGAACCATTTTTGATGCAGCTTGTTCAAAGGTTAACGCCCATGTAGAAAGCTTTACTAATAAAGAGTCATAATACGGTGTAATAACAGCTCCTTGAAAGCCATTTCCGGCATCAAGACGCACCCCAAAGCCGCCCCCTGAGCGATAGGCCATGATTTTACCGGTATCAGGCATAAAATTATTAAGGGGGTCTTCTGTTGTTACCCTTGACTGTATTGCAAATCCATTAATTTGAATTTTTTCTTGAGGTGGTATACCGATAATTGGACCATGTAATTCGTGCCCTTCTGATACCAAAATTTGCGTCTGCACGATGTCGACTCCTGTTATCATCTCTGTTACAGTATGTTCCACTTGTACACGTGGATTTACTTCTATAAAATAAAAGTCATTTCCTGAAACCAGAAACTCTACCGTACCTGCATTTAGGTAATCAACATTTTTCATCAATTTTACGGCCGCCGCACAAATCCTTTCTCGCAACTCATCAGAAATAGAAACACTTGGAGCAACCTCCACTACCTTTTGATGGCGTCTTTGAACAGAACAATCGCGGTCAAAAAGATGAACAATATTCCCATGCCGATCACCAATGATTTGCACTTCGATATGTTTAGGACTTTCAATTAATTTTTCAAGATAAACTTCATCATTCCCAAAAGCGGCTTTCGCTTCCGACTTTGCTCGTTCAAATGATTCACGGATTTCCTCTATGCGTTTAACAATTCTCATCCCGCGCCCGCCTCCGCCAAGAGAGGCCTTTATGATTATGGGTAACTTGTGTACTTCCACAAAGTCTTCAACATCACTGACCTCTGTTACGGGACCAGGACTACCAGGAATCACTGGTATTCCAGCTAGCTCTGCTTGATGCCTTGCTTTTACCTTATCTCCAAACATATCAAGTTGTGTAATGGACGGACCGATAAAAATAATCCCTTCTTCTTCACATCGCTTGGCAAAATGAATATTTTCTGACATAAACCCATAACCTGGATGAATGGCATTTGCACCGCTTTTTTTGGCTATAGCAATGATGCCATCAATGTCTAAATAGGCATCAATTGGTTTTTTTCCTTCCCCAACCAAATAAGCCTCATCCGCCTTATAACGATGATAGGACCCAGAATCCTCTTTCGAATAAATTGCAACTGTTCGAATATTCAGTTCAGTACACGCGCGAAAAACCCTTATCGCTATTTCTCCCCTATTGGCAACCAACACTTTATTTATCTGTCTTGTCATTTAAAGCACCTCATATTCTATGTATTTTTAAAAACGCGAAGAAGCAAATATTGTCCTTCGCGTTTTGATTAAATATAGAAAACCTTGCCATCTTTTGATTGATTCCTATTAGTGACTTGATCCTGTTTATTTTTATATTTTTTTTCATATTTCGAGAACATAGAAACATTTACAAGTATTCCTGTCGCTCCCGCAAGCATCAAGAGTGATGATCCTCCGTAACTAATAAATGGCAGCGGTACACCAGTCAGTGGAATTAGCCCAGAAACTCCTGCTAGATTGATAAAGGACTGAATCCCAATCATACTCGAAATACCAATAGCAAGCAGACTACCAAAGGGGTCCTTACATTGTAAGCCAATATAAATTCCCCTTAATACAATATAAAAAAGGAGAATCATAACGAATCCTACACCCCAAATCCCTAATTCTTCCGCAATTACGGCCATAATGAAATCCGTATGTGATTCCGGCAGATAACCAAGCTTTTGAATACTTTTCCCGAGACCCAACCCATTTACTCCACCAGAACCGATGGCGATATAGGAGTTTGCCAAGTGAAAACCTTCATTATTTACATATTTATCAGTAAAAGGATTATCTAATACAGCAAAACGACTTAGTTGTTCGTCAGAAAAAAACTTCCCCCAGGAAACTAAAATAAGCGGCAGAAGGACAATAAGCGCCAAAATAAGTAATTTACCGATACTTTTAAAATTCATCCCAGAGCATAAAACAATCATACATGCTATGGCTATGATAATAGAAGCTGTACCGAAGTCAGGTTGAAAAATGATAAGTGCACATATGATAAAAAGATATACTAGAGGCGGGAGAACACCTTTGTTAAATTGATTGATATAGGCTTGCTTTTTCGCATAAACGGCTGCTAAATAAATGATGGCTGCAAGCTTGACAAACTCCGATGGTTGAAATAAGAAAGTGCCAATGGAGTACCAGCTTTGCGCATTATTTTTTTCTACCCCAAATACAAATAATCCTAATAGAGATAAAATAGATGATAGCACAATCAATACCAGAACTTTTTTGAACATCATGATCTTATATGGAATAATTGCTGCGATAAGGAAGATCACAGTAAAAATCATCAGCCATACTTTTTGTTTTTGGTAAAAATAATCAGGTGGATAACCATACCTTTGAACTGCGGAAGCCATGCTTGAGCTATAGATCATAACAAGTCCAAATATACACAAAAGGATGGTGGCAATAATTAATGAATAATCATATGATTTCAATATTTTTTTCAGCATTTAAAAAGTCCTCATTTTCAATATTGATTTTTATCACCCTATTATAATAGAAAATAAACAATTTTACTTGAGGAAAAGTTAATTTGTTACAACAATTTAATAAAGAATATTCTGAAATAAGGAAAGTGATGAGCCCGTTTTTGTTTTCTTGAAATAATAAAAAACCCAAACAATTAACATGGATTGTTTGAGTTCTTTGCTACTATTTCCTTAACGATGAATCGTGAAGCGCTGATAATTCTCTTTCTAATGTATCTAGAATTGCCTTACCATCTTTACTATCTATTAAGCCTAACCGAACAGCAAAATCTATTTCTCTTGATAAACCAAACATTTGTGTATCCAATACCTCTTCATAAAGAGGGCATTGAGGCATCGTGAGATTGTCCATTTGCACTTTGATTAGCTTTAATATTTTTTCAGCGTCAGCCTGTAGTAAGGCATATGCTTTATCCTGGTGATTCACGATCATTTCAGACGCCAACATTGATCCCCCCATTTCAGAGCGATAATTCAACTTATCTATAAATTTTACCGTTTACAAAGGAAAATTGCAAGAACTATGAAGTGGATTGCACAAAGGAGTTTGTTTAAAACGGCAGCTATTCAGACAGGGTGTATCTTCTTACGGAACCTGCTTTTACTATTATGACATTTTGCCCAAAAAAAGTTATACTAATTATGCAAGGATTTAGGGGGAATGCAAAATGGAAAATATCATTATCATATCTGGAAAAGTGAAATATTCGATCACGCTTGATCCAGGTGTGTGGATTTTCGACGACCGACGAGTTGATTTAACGACCTTTTTTTCAACAAAATTAGAGAGTACCAATTCATTAGATGAATATACTAAAGCTGTTTCTAAGCATTGGGACCGTGAAATTATGGAGGGTGCAATTTATCCTCCTACATTGAAATCTGAAAAGAAATTCGAGAAGGAAAAGGTGTTAACTGGTACCTTTGGTATTCCATTGAAGCCTTTTTTATTAAATTCGGAGCCTGCTCGTGATGCTCACACTTTTGTAATTCAGAGCACAGAGGGGGACTATGAGTACCCTCTTGAAACAGCCTATGATTTTATATTGGGTTTCTCCGATAAAGGTAAACCACTTACGTTAGATGGTCCCGTTCATGTCTATTTAGGTGATGGTTCAAATCAACAAAGTCCAATTAAAAATATAAAGAGTTTTATCATAAAATAAGACGGGTGCCTTGGGCGCCCGTTTTACTTTTAAGGATTATTTACAGCAAATCTGCTGCCAAAAGTGCCAATCCTGACCTTTCCCCTTTCATTAATTTAACATGTCCGGAAATGACTTGATCCTTGAACTTTTCTACAACATACGTTAAACCGTTGTTATAGGCATCAAGATATGGATGATCTATCTGTTCTGGGTCACCCATTAAAACAATTTTACTGCCTTCTCCGACACGGGTAAGGATGGTCTTTACTTCATGCTTCGTTAAGTTTTGTGCTTCATCAATAATGATAAACTGCTTTGGCAAACTTCTGCCTCGAATATACGTTAATGCCTCTACCTCAATCGAACCCATACCTGCTAAAATCGCATCAAGTTCACCAGGCTTTTTAGTATTGAAAAGATATTCTAGATTATCAAAAATTGGCTGCATCCATGGTCTTAATTTCTCTTGTTTTTCTCCCGGTAAAAACCCTAAATCTTTTCCCACAGGTACAATTGGTCTAGCCACTAATAGTTTTTTATATTCCCTGAAATCTTCCGTTTGCATTAATCCCGCAGCAAGTGCTAGCAGAGTTTTTCCTGTACCAGCTTTCCCCGTTAATGTGACTAAATGAATATCCTTACGAAGTAATAATTCGATTGCCATAGTCTGCTGCACATTCCTTGAGTGAATCCCCCAAACATGGTCTTGATTCAGTGCTAATTTCTTTACCTTCGTACTCGTTTTGTCGACCATCCCAATGGCTGATGCTGAACTGCCAAGGGCGTCCTTCATAACGAGAAATTGATTTGGATAAAATGGGTGGTTTGCCAGTTCAGAGAGATTTAACTCCCCTTTCTCATAAAAGCGTCCTAATAATTCAATTGGTAGCAATACTTCAAAGAAACCAGTGTATATATGATCTATGTCTACAACACGGTCACTTAAAAAATCTTCGGCATCTAAACCAATGGCATCCGCTTTTACCCTGACGAGAGTATCCTTACTTACTAGAATAACCGGCTTCCCATTTTCCTTGGTTTGTTCCTCTAAGTATAAATTCTTTGCCACTGCAAGAATGCGATTATCATTTGTTTTTTCAATAAAAATATCCTGTAATTCATGAAAGCTACGATGATTTAATTCAATTCTAATTGTCCCCCCGCTCTCAAGCGGGATTTTTTCATGAAGCTTTCCTAATGCCCTAAGTCCATCAATCAACCTTGATACATGCCTTGCATTTCTCCCGACTTCATCCATGTACCTTTTCTTTGAGTCCACTTCTTCAAGAACCACTGCAGGAATAACAACTTCATTATCTTCAAAGGAGAAGAGGGAATACGGGTCTTGTAATAAGACATTTGTATCTAACACGTATATTTTGCTCAAAGCAACGCCTCCTGCTTTACTTGTTGTTAGATTTGTTAAATTGCAGAACAACCCTTTTGCTAGATTGGACTTTGGTAAAATATATGTTTATTGGAATAAAGATAGAAGGAGTTCCGCACAATAAATGTTAGTGAGACCATTCAATAATTCGTATGAAGAGGCTTAATTTCAAATTTTTTATAAGCAATGCGGAGGTGGGTAATAAATGAAGAAAACCTTAATTATTACTGCGTTATGTCTGATCCTAGCCGGCTGCAGTACAAAAAGGGAACTAACAAACAATGAGAACGCATCATATGTTAAGGTAAAAAACAGCTACATTGAAAGTGTTGACCGAAAAACGGGGCAGGAAATCTCCAAACGTTTAGTTAAGCTGGCGACAAGTATCCCAAATGTTAACGATGCAACTGCAGTGGTATTAGGAAGATATGCGATGGTCGGAATTGATGTAAACGCGAAAATTGATCGTTCCCAAGTTGGATCCATAAAATATTCTGTAGCCGAAAGCTTAAAAAAGGATCCGTACGGAGCAAAAGCAGTTGTTGTTGCTGACGCTGATACAACACAGCGTTTAAAAGAAATACAAACAGATATTAATAAGGGCAGACCAATACAGGGTATTATGGAGGAGCTAGCAGATGTAGCCGGTCGATTAATGCCTGAGATACCAGGAGACTTAATTACTCCAAGCCCTAAAAATGCCACCGAAAAACCTGATAAAAAGCTTCCTGAAAAGGATAAAAAGAAACTAGAAAAGGAACAAGAAGACCAATCTAATCACTATAAATAAAAATGAGAAAAGCTTAGGGATTCCTAAGCTTTTCTCATTGCTTCCATAACTTGATTGTCTAACTTTTGGGCAGCGTTTTTATCATATGTTTTATCATATTGAACTTCAGAGACAATTTTAGATCCATAAAACATAACATCCCTTACTGCTGTTATTGCTACTTGTATCAAAGCAAGCTTTAATGGTACATCTTTAAGTCTCTCTTCTATTATTTGGGCTGTCCCATGAATTGCGTATGTAGATTCATTAGCAATTATATTAATAACGACTTGATTGTTATTAATTAAATTCTCAAGAATTCTGGAACGATTATCCACCGCAAAATAAATGGTACTTTCATCTTTTGCTAATACCCAAGAAATAGAACTAATATTTGGCCCCCCTGATTCATGATCTACGGTTGCCACTGTCACGAACCGTTCCTTTTGCAGTTCATCATATAAAGGCTTGATTAGCTTTGGTTCCACTTGGTTTGCCATTAAAACATCCCCTTTACTTATTCCTTCACCCTGTTAAAAAACAGATATTCTCATATTACTACTATCCCATGCTTTCATCAAATTAAACCAATTGATTACATTCAAACTTTCTGCCATGATATACTAGAGGAAACAGTCGGTTATTAGAAATAGTTAAAGAGGTGTCTTAATGAGAGTTAAATGCGTAATTTGCGATAAAATTGAAGCGATTGAAGATGAATCGTTTGAGGCCAAGCGTCTACGTAATCGTCCCATCCATACATATATGTGTAAACAATGTAAGACAAGAATAACTGAAAAAACAAATGCCAGATTTGAAACAGGCAATTTCCGATTATATCGTGCGAAATCTGAAGAAGATGATTGGTAAAACGAAAAGCGGTAGCGTCCCTAGGCGCTGGAGCTGGACAAGAAAAAACCATCATGCTCATTCCAAAGTGGAATGAACATGATGGTTTTTTTATTCTTCTTCTTCGATTGGGTAATTCTCGTACTTTTCTGGCTCTTGATTGATTTGGTCTAGCATAACCTCAATTAATTCCTGAGGATAACGAGTTTTTTTAGTTTCTTCTCCTTGCTGATAGGAAACATAATACATGACATCATCTTTTGTTACCTCAATGTTTGAGAGGTGAAGATCAGCTATCATTTCTTCAAAAAGGTTTAGTGTATCTCGTGCTGCTGTGTCATCAGGCCTTGCGTCGCATACAACCTTAATAGTAAGCCAATTATATAGTGTATCCTGTACGGATTTCATTTAATTAAACCCCCGTTACTTCGCTTCAGCCTGATGCTTTTTAGTTTGATGTAAGCGTATTTTATAGATGATCAATAACACCGCCGCACCTGCAAGTCCTTCTGCAATTGGTAAGGCATAAGAAAAAATAAGCATTACAAAGCATCCAATTAAAAGGCAAATATAGATCACGATGTTTTTCAAAAGAGGCAGTTTTTTTGCAAAGCCTAACTTATATACAATTGCCGCTAAAATTACAATATATAAATACTGTAACCACACAGCAGTTTTTACATCTGTTAGTTCAATGAAAAATCTAAGACTAGGAGAGAATCCTTCCATCTTCTTGCACTCCTTTTACTTAACTCTGTTCAGCATATTTTTTCTTTTTAGCTGCTCTTTCACGTTCGTTTTTATCAAGAATTTTTTTACGAAGACGAATCGATTCTGGAGTAACCTCACAATATTCGTCATCATTTAAATATTCTAATGACTCTTCTAATGTCATAATACGCGGTTTTTTAATTACAGATGTTTGATCTTTGTTAGCTGAACGAACATTTGTCGCCTGTTTCATTTTTGTAATATTTACGGTGATATCATTTTCACGAGTGTTTTCGCCAACGATCATCCCCTCGTAAATTTCCGTACCTGGCTCAACGAAAATGGTTCCGCGGTCTTCAATTTGCATGATACCATAAGTCGAAGCTTTTCCTGATTCCATTGACACTAGAACACCTTGGTGTCTTCCGCCGACTTGACCTGGTAACATTGGCTGATAGCTGTCAAAGGTATGATTAATAATTCCATAACCGCGAGTCATTGTTAAGAACTCGGTTGTGTAACCAATTAAACCACGTGCAGGTACATTAAAGATTAAGCGTACTTGACCTGAACCATTGTTAATCATGTCAATCATTTCGCCTTTACGGGCACCAATGGATTCCATTACTGAACCAGTATGTTCTTCTGGGACATCTATTTGAACTCTTTCAACAGGCTCACAGCGTACACCGTCAATAACTTTGACAATAACTTCCGGTTTTGAAACTTGAAGTTCATAACCTTCACGGCGCATGTTTTCAATAAGAATTGATAAATGAAGCTCACCACGTCCAGAAACGATCCAAGCATCAGGTGAATCCGTGTTATCAACACGTAAACTTACGTCAGTTTGCAATTGAGAACGAAGTCTTTCTTCAATCTTTCTTGAAGTTAAATACTTCCCTTCTCTACCGGCAAATGGGCTGTTGTTTACGACGAAAGTCATTTGTAATGTTGGCTCATCGATTCTTAAAATCGGCAGTGCTTCCTGATGTTCAACAGGACAAACTGTCTCACCCACATTTATATCTTCCATTCCTGAAACAGCAATTAAGTCGCCGGCTTTGGCTTCTTCTATTTCTTGGCGTTTTAATCCAAAGAAACCGAAAATCTTGGTGACGCGGAATTGCTTAACTGAACCGTCTAACTTCATCAGTGCTACTTGTTGACCTACGTTCATCGTACCGCGGAAAACACGACCGATTCCAATTCTGCCAACATAATCATTATAATCAAGAAGGGCAACTTGGAATTGCAACGGCTCTTCATGATTATCAACAGGGGCAGGGATATATTCAACAATCGCATCATATAAGGATTGCATATTTTCATCTTGCTTTTCAGGGTTTGTACTAGCTGTACCATTAATCGCCGAAGCATAGATAACTGGGAATTCAAGTTGATCTTCAGTTGCTTCAAGTTCGATAAACAAATCGATCACTTCATCAATTACCTCTGCAGGTCGTGCAAAGTCACGGTCAATTTTATTGACAACAACAATTGGAGTTAACTTCTGCTCTAATGCCTTTTTAAGAACAAAGCGAGTTTGTGGCATACAGCCTTCATAGGCATCAACTACTAACAATACACCATCAACCATTTTCATAATCCGTTCAACTTCTCCGCCAAAATCAGCGTGTCCCGGAGTATCCAATATATTAATTCGTTTATCTTTGTATTGAATAGCTGTGTTTTTCGCCAAAATGGTAATACCGCGTTCTCTTTCTAAATCATTGGAATCCATTGCACGTTCTTCTACATGTTCATTAGTACGAAATGTACCTGACTGTTTTAACAATTGGTCAACCAATGTTGTTTTACCGTGGTCAACGTGGGCAATAATTGCAATATTACGAATATCATCTCTTAATTTCAAACAATTCCACTCCTACCTATATTTTAAAAATAAAACTATTTATAGTTTCTCATTTATAACTAAAACATTATACCACAAATAAAGTGGAAACCCCTAACCATTTTATTGTAGAATAAAAATATACTTAAAACAGTGGGCCTTTAACTAGCTGTATTTCAATGATAAAGGGGTATAAAATAATGAAAAACGTGAAGTGGCCTTTACTTGTGTATGCCATTCTTGCAGCCGCAAGTATAATGGGGATTGGAATCGCAATAGGCGAAAAAAGCTTAATAGGAGCAATCGGTTGTTTCGTTGCAATTATTGTAATAATGGGAATGGGCTTTAAAACAAAAAGAAAAATGCGCGAGAATGGTGAGTTATAAAAAGAAGCCTCGATTGGCTTCTTTTTTACCATTTTCCCTCTTTTAAGTAATCCTTTAAGATTGATTGGTGTAGGCCTGGTTTAGCTGAAAGCAAAGAATCCTGCGAAAGGAAATTCAGCTTATCTCCCCTTAAATTTGTCACTATACCACCCAGTTCTTCAATTATTACTGCCCCAGCAGCAATATCCCATGGTGATAAACGCATGGAAATATAGGCATCCACTCTTCCTGTTGCAACAAAAACCATTTCGAGCGCAGCAGAACCATAAGACCTTGTTCCTCTCGCTGCTTTAACAAGAGGAATCATTAAATTGTGATCGATCCGATGATTTTCCATCACCCATGTGGCATTGAGTGCGATGATGGATTCCTTAACGGTTGTTTCCTTTAGTACATCTAGAGGCTTTTCATTTAAATAGGCCCCATTTCCTCTTTTAGCATGATACAATTCGTCATGTACGACATCATATATGAGTCCGATCTTTCCAACACCATTTTCATACACGCCAAGGGAAATAGCAAAATTTCTTTGTTGATGGACGAAATTCATCGTCCCATCGATTGGATCAATCATCCAAACAATTCCCTCAAGATTATCAAGTGAATCACCAAATCCCTCTTCGCCCATTATTTTATGATCTGGATACACTTCTCTAATTTTACTAATAAAAAATTGTTCAATTTCTTTATCGATATTTGTTACAAGATCATTAGCGTTCGTTTTTGTTTCAATATTTAATGTTTCATTAAAAGATAACCTGATTTTAACCCCTGCCTCATTTACCCATTCCTTTGCATGAGCATAAATTTGATCCCAGTTCATAATTCTCCTCCAAATATCTTATTTCTTCATTAGTTTTCATGTATGTAGTATGATGCCGGACAAATTAGATGATGTACCTTTAGCTTAATCAAATTGATGTAACACAGCAACTTTTTGGCGTATTATAAGTTCCAATTATAGTAAAGGGCAATAATAAACGAACCCCCCTCTTTTTTGCTGGAGTTCGTTTTAGATAAGTTCAGGATATATTCTATTTCGATTCATTCTTATTTATTTCTCCTTGGATAAAAAAACCGTCTTATTTATCAAAGGGCTTTTAATCGTAATAATTCTTGGCGGATTTTTTCTAATTTTTGTTTGCAATCCTTCATTTTTTTCTCGTTCTTTTCCTCAATCGCTTCGAATAATGTTGCTAATTCATAATCCATTTCCAATCGCAAAACTGCAGTTCTTTCCTTTTCGCCTGCTTTTTTAAGTGAGGTATTCATAAGTTGTTTCACGTTTCTCCTCCCCTTCCTAAATTTAACTATTTTTTCAGATTATTTTTTTACTGTATAATATGAGTCAGGGAGATATGTTGCAACAAATATGTGCTTTAACCTAGAAAGCATCTCACTACTCGTCTGGTAAGTGGTATGCTACAATTAAGTACAATTGTTTTGTTGGAGGTTTAGTTTATGAGCTTTAAGGGATTTACAAATGAGGATTTTGATGTTTTTTTAATAGATGGTTTAGAGGCTAGAATGGCAGCTCTTAAAGAAACAATTCGTCCAAAATTAGAAGATTTGGGAGAATACTTTGCCCCTTCAATATCTGTATTAACAGATGATGAAATGTTTGTTCATGTCGCCAAACATGCAAGGCGCACTATTAATCCACCAAAGGATACTTGGGTCGCATTTTCAAATAGTCCTCGAGGTTATAAAATGCTTCCGCATTTTCAAATTGGCTTGTGGAATACCCATTTATTTATATGGTTTGCCGTTATTTATGAAGCACCCCAAAAAGATAAGATTGCTGCAAGGTTCTCAAAAAAAATCACTAAAATTTTCAAAGATACACCAAAAGATTTTGTTTGGTCTATTGATCATACAAAACCAGAAACAATTGAACACCGTCAACTAACAAAGGATGATCTTCATTCGCTGTTTGATCGGCTGCAAAACGTAAAGAAAGCAGAATTGTTATGCGGCTATACAATCAACAGGGAACAAGTCATCCAATTAGGTTCAGATGGGCTAATTCAACAAATTGAGGACGTTTTTAATAAAGTAGCCACACTCTATAAAATCTCTCTTAATAAAAAGTAATAAGAAGAAGCTCCCAGACCAAATAGTTCGGGAGCTTCTTCTTATTTCATTTTAATTTTATCCCCAGATGAAGCCTCTTTTGCTTTTTTTATGGTCCGATAGGACGAATAACCACTCATTTCTTCAAATTCACCACAAATAGTTTTTTCTTCCGCCTTGCTTGGGACAATTTCTTTAAATCGACGATACGCCTTCATTACCGCATCACGTTCAATTCCGTTTTCATACGCCTTCTCAATGGTTTCAAAAAATGCAATTACATCAACAATTTCATCTGTGCTCCAATGATAATCAATGGGATATTGGTATTCCATTCTTTCACCTACTAACTATTTTAACTAAAATGAATCATACATTTAATTTCCCCACTTTGCACGAATTTGTTCAGCATCTTTCATCATTCGATCGAATAACTCATGAACCGAAGGGACATCTTTAATTAATCCCATCACTTGTCCTGCCCATGCAAAGCCTTCATCAGGGACACCATCATAAATGTAGCGTTGGTTAGCCATTCCACTAATGAAATCTTTTAACTGATCATAACCTTCATTGTTTTTTTCTAACTCAAGAATTTTTTCTGTCCAGCTGTTAGCAAGTGCCCTGGCGGGAGTTCCTAGAGTTCTCTTGATGACAACCGTTCCAGATTCATTTCCTTCCACTAAAGTCTTCTTATATATCTCGTTTGCATGAACACATTCCTTAGTCGCGATAAATCTCGTACCCATTTCAATCCCTTCAGCACCTAAGCTAAGGGCTGCCATGAGCCCTCTGCCATCTCCTATTCCACCTGATGCAATAACAGGTATAGAAACGGCATCTACCACTTGAGGAACTAAAACAAGCGTGCCGACATCATCTCGTCCTAGGTGGCCTCCCCCTTCTTGACCGACGACCATTACTGCATCTGCACCGAGTTCTTCTGCTTTGACAGCCTGTCTTCTTGCCGCTACAAGGACAAGCGTTTTAATCTCTGTGCCTTTTAATTGTTCAAATATGGGGGCAGGATTCCCTCCTGTCATTGAAACAACCGGTACCTTTTCATCAATAGCCACTTGGAGGAAATCAGCAAATGGCCTCCCATGCTGTCCAATCGCAAAATTAACCCCAAAGGGATTTTTCGTCAATTGCTTCACCTTTCGTATTTCTGCTCTAAGCTGTTCAGGTTCACCTAAAGACATAGCTGTGATTTGACCAAGACCTCCGGCATTAGATACCGCTGCGGCCAATTCAGAATAGGCTAAATAAGCTAGACCCCCTTGAACAATAGGAAATCGTATATTTAATAATTCAGTAACACGTGTTTTCCATTCCAATTTAACCCCTCCAAAAACTTTCTATTTGTTATTTCGCCTCTTTAGGGTAATTTTCCTTTCTAATTGGGAAACTATCGTAAACCTAATAAGTAAAAACATTTATTTCTTTGCAATGAAAGGTATTAGTGCTATAATTCCTTTGTTTTTATGTTTTTGAATGACATAATTAGAGTATTTTTTATAAAGAGGTGTGGTTAAAAATTGTCTCAAAATCAAACACCGCTATTTAGCGGTTTATTAGCACATGCGAAAAAGAACCCAATTCAATTTCATATTCCTGGTCATAAAAAAGGAGCTGGGATTGACCCTGAGTTTCGAAACTTTATCGGTGATAACGCCCTGTCTATTGACCTAATTAATATTGGTCCACTAGATGACCTTCATCAGCCAAAAGGAATCATTAAGCAGGCTCAGGATTTAGCAGCCGAAGCCTTCGGAGCTGATCGAACATTTTTTTCAGTACAAGGGACAAGCGGAGCAATCATTGCCATGATTATGGCTGTTTGTGGTCCAGATGATAAAATTATCGTTCCAAGAAATGTTCATAAGTCAATTATGTCTGCTATTGTCTTTTCTGGTGCCATCCCTGTATTTATCCAGCCTGAGATTGATAAGGAATTAGGAATTTCTCACGGAATAACACCCGATGCAGTAGGAAGGGCTCTAGAGCAACATCCAGACGCCAAAGCTGTTTTAGTAATCAACCCAACATATTTTGGCATCTCCGGAGATTTAAAAAAGATTGTTGAAATTTCTCATTCCTATCATATTCCTGTTCTTGTTGACGAAGCCCATGGTGTTCATATTCATTTCCATGATGACCTTCCACTTTCAGCTATGCAAGCCGGTGCAGATATGGCGGCTACTAGTGTCCACAAACTAGGTGGATCGATGACCCAAAGCTCGATTCTAAATGTGAAAGAAGGACTTGTTTCCGCAAAACATGTTCAGTCAATTCTAAGCATGCTTACTACTACCTCCACTTCGTATTTATTACTTGCATCACTTGATGTCGCTCGGAAGCAATTGGCTACGAAAGGAAGAGATTTGATCGATAAAACCATCAATTTAGCGCAATCCATGCGGAAAAGAATTAATGAGATTGAAAATCTGCATTGTATCGGTGAGGAAATTCTAGGGTCAGAAGCTACCTTTGATTATGATCCAACCAAGCTTATCATTTCAGTTAAAGAACTAGGATTAACTGGATACGATGTTGAAAAATGGTTAAGAGAAAAACACAATATTGAAGTGGAACTTTCTGATCTTTATAACATTCTTTGTATCATCACGCTTGGAGACACAGAAGTGGAAGCCGACTTGTTAATTAATGCCTTAAAAGATTTGGCAGACGAGTGTGAACATCGCACCGAAAGAATTGAACCTGTTGAAGTTCTTCTTCCTGAAATTCCTGTACTTGCCTTAACACCAAGAGATGCGTTTTATTCTGAAACAGAAGTTATTCCTTTTGAAGAATCTGAAGGAAGAATTATTGCAGAATTTATTATGGTATACCCACCCGGTATCCCAATTTTTATTCCTGGTGAGATTATTACTAAGGAAAACCTCCATTACATTCGAAAAAACCTTGAGGCAGGTTTACCTGTACAAGGTCCAGAAGATGATGAAATTAAGTCAATTCTTGTCATTAAAGAGTACAAGGCAATAAAATAAAACAACAAAAATACAGGATTCCGATATCGGAATCCTTTCAGACTGTCGACAAATCCGAAAAACTTGGGTTTGCCGGCAGTCTTTTTTATGTCTTTGTTAATTTGTTTGTTGATTTGCGCTCCAGGCGCTTCGCTTTCCGCGGGCGTAGCGGGGAGCCTCCTCGGCGCTTAAGCGCCTGCGGGGTCTCCCCTGCTTCGTACTCCCGCAGGAGTCT